>JBDZVK010000277.1:0-3724 GCA_040255725.1 Actinomycetota bacterium | reverse complement strand
TCGCCACGGAGTTCTCCCAGCGCCTCGCGAACGCCTCGATGGACATCGGCGGACCGGGGACCCAGTTGCGGGTCAAGACGCCGGACGCGCCGATGGAGGGCCGCGCCGAGTCGACCTACCGCTACACCGTCATCGACACGATCGGCGGGGGTTCCTCGGAGATCCAACGCAACATCATCGACCGGCGCGGCCTCGGCCTGCCGAAGAACTTCTGATCCGACCTCATCCGAGGATCCCGTTCCCGTGCCCGCTCCCCCACCTTCGGCACTCGCCGGTGTGCGCGTACTCGACCTTGCCTCGGTCGGCCCGGCGGCGCGGGCTTCGGCGATCCTGGCCGACTACGGCGCGGACATCATCAAGGTCGCACCAGTCCCTCGCGACGAACGACGTCAGGTCGTCCCCGCGTTCCACGCGTATTCGGGTCAGCGTCGGACCCGGCGCATCCGGATCGACCTGAAAGCCGACGACGGCCGTGCGACCTTCCTGAGTCTGGTCGCCTCGGCCGATGTCGTGATCGAGTCGTTCCGGCCCGGTGTACTCGAGGGGCTCGGCCTGGGATTCGACGTGCTCGCCGCGGCCCGTGGCGGGATCATCCTGTGTTCCACCAGCGGCTATGGCCAGTCCGGCCCGCGCGCGGCGGCCGCCGGGCACGACATCGACTACCAGGCCGTCGCCGGCGCGCTGTGGAGCGCCGAGCGCGCGCCCGGCGACAAGCCGGGCCTGCCCGGGGCGACCTTCGCCGACTCCGCGGGCGGGGGCATGCACGCGGTGATCGCGATCCTCGCCGCCCTGCTGCGGCGCCAAGCCACCGGTCACGGCGAACATCTCGACGTGTCGATCACCGACGGCGTGCTGAACCTGACGTCGCTGCTCGTCGACGAGCACCTGGCCACCGGCACCGAACCGGGGCCGGGCCACGACATCCTCTCGGGCCGGTACGCGTGCTACGGCACCTACCAGTGCGCGGACGGCGCCTGGGTCGCGGTGGGCGCGATCGAGCACGCGTTCTTCACGAACCTGTGCCGCGGCCTCGGCTGTGAGACCTGGATCGATCGCCAGCTCGACGATGATGCCCAACCACAGATCCGCGCCGCGTTCACCACCGCGTTCGCCTCACGTTCACGGGCCGACTGGCTCGACGTGCTTGCTGGGACCGACGCATGTGTCGCCCCCGTCAACGACATCGCCTCGGTGGTCGCCGACCCACAACTCCGCGCCCGGGGCGTCATCGTCGAGGCCGAACATCCCACCCACGGTCGGTTCCGCCAGCTCGGGCCGTTGCTCGCGGGCATGGACCCGGCGCCTGCGGTGACCCAGGTGCCCGATGTGACCCGGACCGACACCGACGCCGTCCTGGCCGAGGCCGGACTGAGCACCGACGCGATCGCCGCTCTGCGTACCGCCGGAGCCGTCGCATGAAGCCGACCGTCCCCGCCACTGCCCTCCGCGTTCTGGGTGCGGGTTCCGGACGCCCGGTGTCCGGAACCCGCACCCGAAACCAACCTTGTGCTCCGAGGAACCGCTGAGATGACCACCGAATCCGCCACCGACGACCTTCCCGACGACATCGCCGCATCGATCGGGCAGATCCAGTACGCCGAGACCGGCACGTTTCCCGTCGAGATGGGTTACGTGTACACCGGCTGCGCGTCGGTCGAGAACGGGAACCCGCTGTTCTGGGACCCGGCCGTCGCCGACGAGCTCACCGGCGGCCCGATCGCGCCGCCGTCGATGATCTCGGTCTGGTTCCGCCCGCACCACTGGGCGCCGAACCGCACCGAAGGGGCGCTGCCGTTGCAGGCGCATTTCGACCTCAAAGCGCGGCTCGGTCTGCCCGAGGCGGTGATGAGCGACAACACGATCATCTTCCACGCGCCGGTGCGGCCCGGCGACGTGCTCAGCACGCACCAGATCCTGCGGTCGGTGTCGGGCGAGAAGACCACCAGGCTCGGGACCGGCCGGTTCTGGGTCATCGACGTCGAGTACCACAACCCCGCCGGTGAGCTGGTTGCGACCGAGTCCTACACCGGCTTCGGCTACCGGCGACCGGAAGGGGGCGAAGACGGGGAAGCGAAGGTCGCGTCCGAGGCGAACCGGATCGACCCGGGCCTCATCGGGGCGCCCCCCGGGGACACGAAGCGCCCGACGGGTACCGCGTCGCGGGAGCTGACCGAGGTGACCGAGGGCGACCGCCTGCCGAGCCTGACCCAGGGCGTGAGCGCGACCACGGTCGTGCTCGGCGCGCTCGCCAGCCGCGACTGGCGGCCGATGCATCACGACCACGCGTTCGCCACGTTGCGCAACGGAGTGCGCGACATCTTCCTGAACACGCCGAACCTCGCCCACTGGTTCGAGCGCTACCTCACCGACTGGTCGGGACCGAAGGGTCGGCTGGGTCGGATGACGTTCCGCATGCTCGGTTCGATCTTCCCCGGTGACGAGATGGTCTTCGACGCCACCGTGGGGACCATCTCGACCGACGCGACCGGCTGTGGCTGGGTCGACCTCGACGTGGCCGTCACCGTCGACGGCGCGGTGAAGACCTCGTGCGCGGCCCGCATCGCCCTGCCCGTCGACGAAGACGACAATCCCTGGTCGCGTACCGGCGAGCGCTGGCAGCCGTGACCACCTCATGTTCCCACGTTTTGGGTGCGGGTTCCGGACACTGCGTGTCCGGAACCCGCACCCGAAATCGAACTGACTGACCCACAAGGACCTGTACCGATGGATCTCGATTTTACCCCCGAACAGGACATGCTCCGCGACGTGGTGCGCGGCATCTGCGCGACCCCGGCCATCGCCGCGGGCGTGCGCGAGCTCGAAGACGACCCCAAAGGCTACGACGACGCCTTCTGGGACCAACTCGCAAAGTCGGACCTGTGCGGCTTGTTGATCGACGAGACCCACGGCGGCTCGGGCATGAGCCTGCTCGAAGGCGTCGTCGTGGCCGAGGAACTCGGCCGCTCGCTCGTCCCCTCGCCCTGGTACGTGTCGTCGGTCCTCGCCGCCGGCGTGGTCGCCCGGGCCGGCACCGACGAGCAGCGCTCGGCCTGGCTGCCCCGGATCGCATCGGGCGACGCGGTGCTGTCGATCGCCTGGCTCGAACCCGAGAACGGCTTCACCGCCAAGGGTGTGCAGGTGCAAGCCACCCGCGACGGCGACGACCTGATCATCAGCGGCAGCAAGCGCCACGTGTTCTTCGCGACCTCGGCCGAGCGCCTGGTCACCCTGGTGCGCACCGGCGAGGCGGCCGGCGAGGTCGCGGTGGTGCTCGTCGACCCGCACGCCGACGGGGTCACCCTCACCCAGAAGATGGGAATAGCCTCGGACACCCAGTACGACGTGACCTTCGACGGGGTGCGCGTGGCGGCAGCCGAGCGGCTCGGCGGCGCCGGCGTGAACGCCTGGGACGCGTGGGACGCCACGATGCACGACGGCGCGATCATCGCCGCCGCGCTGGCCTCGGGCGGTGCGCGCCATGCACTGGAGATCACCACCCAGTACGCGAAGGACCGTGAGCAGTTCGACAAGCCACTCGGCGCGTTCCAGGCGATCGCCCACTACCTCGCGAACGCCAAGACCACCACCGACGGCGCGACGCTGCTCACCTACGAGGCCGCCTGGGCCCGCTCGGAGAATCGGGACGTCACCAAACTCGCCCCGATGGCCAAGTCGTTCGCGTGTCGGACCTACCGCGACGTGACCGCCATGGCCCAACAGGTCT
>JBDZVK010000276.1:0-3724 GCA_040255725.1 Actinomycetota bacterium | reverse complement strand
GACTGGTGGGACGAGGACGCCGAACTGGAGCGTGCCGTCGACAAGCTGAACCGGCTCGCCGACAAGGGCATCACCACGATCGCGGACCCGACCGTGCTCGGGCTGGGACGCGACATCCCCCGCCTGGCGAAGATCGCGGAGCGGGTGCGCGTCAACATCGTCGTCGCGACGGGCGTGTACACCTACGACTCGTTGCCGTTCCCCTATTCGCTGCAAGGCCCGGGCCTGCCCCTGGGGGGTGACGACCCGCTGGTGCGGGACTTCACCCGCGACCTCACAGAGGGCATCAGCGGCACCGGCGTCAAAGCGGCCTTCCTGAAGTGCGCGGTCGAGCACGCCGAGATGAGCGGCGACGTGGAACGGGCGCTGCGTGCGGTCGCCCGGACCGCGGTCGCCACCGGCGCGCCGGTCACCGTGCACACCAATGCCGCCGAACACTCGGCCGACGTCGTGCTCGACGTGCTGCGCGACGAACACGTCGACCTCACCAAGGTGGTGCTCGGCCACGTCGGCGACTCCACCGACGTCGACTGGCTCGCCTCGCTCGCCGACACCGGAGCGATCCTCGGCATGGACCGGTTCGGCCTCGACGTGTTCGCGCCCACCGACGCCCGGGTCGCCACGATCGTCGAGTTGACCCGACGCGGGTACGCGGACCGCATGGTGCTCAGCCACGACGCGTCGTGTCGGATCGACTGGTTCGGGCCGGATGCGCCGGAGGTGATCGCCGCGGGGATGCCGAACTGGCACTACGAGCACATCAGCGACGACGTGCTGCCCGCCCTCCGCGCAGGCGGCGTCACCGACGAACAGATCGACGAGATGCTCGTCGGGGTACCCCGCCGCTACTTCGGCGGTTGACACCGCGCGGGCGCCGCGACGCCGAGCCTCCGGACCCGGACCGAACGGCGGGTCGTTTCCGATGGCACCGAGCTCTCGGAGTGCCGCGTGACCGCCGGCGGTCGCCCTCCCGGCATGATCGGTAGGCTCGCCCGGCGTGGAGCACGATCACGCAGACCACGACCCCGCCGGGCACAGCTTCGACGAACGGGCCGCCACGTGGGACGACGAGGCGAAGGTGGCCCGCGCCGCCCACATCGCCCGGCGGATCGCCGAGGAGGTCCCGCTCACCGGCGACGAACGACTCTTCGAATACGGCGCGGGGACCGGGCTGGTGTCCGAGGCGTTGCGCGGCTCGGTCGGTCCGATCACGCTCGCCGACGCTTCGGAGGGGATGCGCGCGGTGGCGCAGGGCAAGGTCGACGACGGCCGACTCGCCGGTGCCCGCATCTGGAATCTCGATCTGTCGAGTGAGCCGGTGCCCACGGGCAAGTCGTTCGACCTGATCGTCACCTCGATGGTGCTGCACCACGTCGACCCGTTGGACGTGACCTTGCGGGCGTTCCGTGACCTGTTGACGCCGGGCGGCCATCTGTGTGTGGTCGATCTCGACGCCGAGGACGGGTCGTTCCACGGCGAAGGTGCCCGGGTGCACCACGGCTTCGACCGCGACGCGTTCGCGGAACGGCTCCGGAACGTCGGCTTCACCGGCGCGTCGGTGTCGGACGCCGGCACGGTGGATCGCGACGGGACGCCTTTCGGCCTGTTCCTGGCCGTCGCCACCCGCTGAGCCCGACCAGCCCCGCCCCGCCCGACCACGGCACCCAGCAGCCGGACCGGCACCACCACCTCGCCCGGTGCGCCTTTCCGCGCGACGTCCGCCCGGTTTGGGTTTGCGCATCGCCACCCGATACGATCAAATCGTGACGGCACCCAAGATCATCAGGCGAGCACTGGACATCGACGCCAAACGCGACGTGTCTCTGGGGGAGACCCCGAGGCGGATGCTGCTGCTCGCCGGTATCGGCGCGGTGTTGGGGATCATCGGCGGCGTCGCCGCCTGGGCGATCGTGAACCTCGTCGGGCTCATCTCGAATCTCGCGCTCCTGCACAAGGTCGCCTTCGATCTGCCCGATCTGCAGCACTACCACCCCGGTCCCGACCTGCTGCTCGTCGCGATCGGTGGCGCGGTCATCGTGTCGTTGCTGGCCCGCTGGGCCCCGACGATCAAAGGACACGGGATCCCCGAGTCGCTCGAGGCGATCGTGTTCGACCACAGCCGGATCCCACCCAAGGTGGTGCTCGCCAAGCCGCTGTCGGCGGCGATCGCCATGGGCACCGGCGGCCCGTTCGGCGCCGAGGGGCCGATCATCGTCACCGGCGGTTCGGCCGGTTCGCTCATCGGCCAGGCGCTCGAGCTGACGGCCGCGGAACGACGGATCGCGCTCGCGACGGGCGCGGCGGCGGGGATGGCGGGCGTGTTCGCCACGCCGATCGCGGCGATCGTCATCGCCTTCGAGCTGTTGCTTTTCGAGCGGTCGCTCCGGTCGCTCGTTCCGCTGCTGCTCGCCACCGGGATCGCCACGCAGATCCACTTCGAGCTGATCGGTCCCGACCCGCTGTTCCAGGCGTTCGGCATCCATGCCGCCGGCGGCTGGCAACTTCCGATCTTCGCGGTGCTCGGCGTGGCCTGCGGGGTGATGGCCGTGGTGCTCAACAAGGGGTTGTTCGGCTTCGAGGCGCTGTTCCGCCGCTCACGGATCCCCGAGTTCTTCCATCCGGTCGTTGGTGCGGTCGGCTTCGGGCTGATCGGCCTCGCCGTTCCGGGTTCGCTGTCGGTCGGTTACTGGGCGATCCAGTCGGCGGTGAACGACCGGTTCCTGTTGGGCGCGGCGGCGATCCTCATGGTCGCCAAGTTGTTCTCGTGGTGGATCGCCCTCGCCTCGAACACCTCGGGGGGCACCCTCGCTCCGATCTTCATCATCGGGTCGACCATGGGGCTCATGATCGGCATGGGCTTCGAACACGCCTTCCCCGGACTCGGCATCCAACCGGCCGCATTCGCCGTCGTCGCGATGGGAGCGACCTTCGGTGCGTCGGCGCGGGCGCTGCTCACCGGCGCCGTCTTCGCGCTCGAGGCCACGGGCAGTTTCGAGTTGTTGGTGCCCATGATCATCACGACCGCCGTGGCCGAACTGGTGACCCATCAGTTCCTCGACCAACGTCTCATGACCGACAAACTGCTCCGCCGCGGCTACCGCGTGGAGTTCGACACCGAGGTCGACCCGTTCCGCATGATCGTCGCCGGCAAGGCGGTCGAGCCGCTCCCGGATGCGCCGCTCGACCCGGACCTGCCGCGCATCGATTCGACCGCCTATCTGGGCGATGCGGTGGCGTCGTTCCTGGAAGGGTCGACCGACGAGATCGTCGTGTACGCCGACGGTGAACCGGTCGGTGTGCTGAGCCCGCGGGTCATCGACGGCGCGCTCGTGCGCCGGCTGGAGGAGCGGGACCTGCAGACGCCGACCCTGTTCCGACGCCGACATCGACGGCGACGTCGACGCCACCCGCAGGCGACGATCGAGGTGACCACCGGGCCCGCGCCGGCCACGGGCGCCGGGGAAAGTGCCGACGCAGCTGACGGTCGACCGCCCCGCGAGGCGCCGGACGGGCGGGCTGAGCCGGTTCGCTCCGACGCCGGTGCGGACGGTGGGTGTGCGGACGTCACGGCGCCCTTGCCGGCGCCCGACGGCCGACGCGTTCCCATGAACGGTGGCCGTGAAGCTACCGTATCCCCAACACCTGACTACCGACGTGATGGTCGTGACGCCGATTCCACGGAGATGACATGACAACGCCGCAGTTCGATGACGACGACTATCGC
>JBDZVK010000275.1:0-3741 GCA_040255725.1 Actinomycetota bacterium | reverse complement strand
CCAGGCGACGAGCGCGGCCACGAGCGGAGACACGATCACCACGCCGGCGCAGGCGAGCACGCCGCGGCTCGTCCACGCGGCCGTCGACGTGTCCGGTGCAGGCTTCCCGCTCATCGTTCCTGCCCTCCTGCGCTCATCGGAGTCGTCCCTCTTCGAGCGCACCGAACTCAGGAGCCGGCCGCGTCGCTCAGTTCTCGGCGGAGCACCTTGCCCGACAGTCCGACGGGCAGCTTGTCGACGAACATCACCTTCTCGGGGCACTTGTACCGGGCCAACCGGTCGGCGCACCAGGCGATGATCTCGTCCTCCTCGACCGACGCGGACCCGTCGACGATCACGTACGCCTTCACCGCTTCCCCCGAATAGGGATGCGGCACGCCGACCACGGCGCAGCCCACGACCGCGGGATGGGCGAGGAGCACCTCCTCGACCTCGGCCGGGTACACGTTGAACCCCGACACGATGATCAGGTCCTTGGCGCGGTCCACGAGGGTGAGATTCCCCGCTTCGTCGACCACCGCCAGGTCACCGGTGTGCAACCACCCGTCCGCGTCGAGCACCGCCGCGGTCGCCTCGTCGTCCTCCCAGTAGCCGCCGAACACGTTCGGGCCGCTCACCCGGATCTCGCCGGTGTCTCCCACGAGCACGTCGGCACCGTCGACGTCGACGACCCGCACATGCACGCCCGGAAGCGGTCGCCCGACCGAACCGACCCGGGCCTCGTGACCCATGGAGGAGGTGACCACCGGCGACGCCTCGGTGAGCCCGTAGCCTTCGCGCACGATCAACCCGAACCGATCGGCGATGCGTTCGGCGACCTCGGTGGGAAGCCGATCCGCTCCTGAGGTGGCGACCCGCACCTGCGCGAACGCCCCCGGCGGCACGCCGGGCAGGTTCGCGAGCGCCATCCACATCGCGGGCACGCCGGGCAGCACCGTCACACCCCGTTCGACGATCGTCGTGATGATCGACTGGGGGTCGAACCGCTCCACCAGCACGACCGACGAGCCCGTGGCGAAGGTGAGCCCCAGCACCACGGTCAACCCGTAGATGTGGAACAGCGGCAACACCCCGAGCCCGACATCGGCGGTGTCGACCGACGCCCCGTCGACCTGGAGCAGTTGTTCGATGTTCGCGGTGATGTTGCCGTGGGAGAGGCGAGCGGCCTTGGGACGGCCCGCGGTACCCGAGGTGAAGATCAGCACCGCCAGGTCGTCGGGTGCGACGTCGGTGAGCGGCAGCGGATCCGACTCGAGCAGGCCCGCGATGTTCAGTCCGTCTCCGTCGGACTCGCCGTCGCAGAGCACGATCGTCTCGAGCGAATCGAGCCGTGCCCGGTCCAGGTTCGCGATCGCGCGGCGCGCGGACGGGCCGACGATGGCGACCTTCGCCCGCACCGTGGCGAGCTCGTTCTCGAGTTCCGCGGTCGGACTCAGCGGGTTCAGCGGGGTCACCACCGCGCCCAGCCCGAGCGTCGCGAGGTACGAGACCACGAAGTACCAGTTGTTGGCGCAGATGACCGCGACCCGATCGCCCCGTGTCACGCCGAGCCCCGCCAGGCCACCCCGGAGGGCCGCGACCTGCTCGCGGAGTTCCCCGTAGGTGGTGGTCCGGCCCCGACTGACGAGCGCGACGGCGTCGTCTGCCGGGGTCTCGATCATGGCAGCGAGGTTCACGGGCATCTATCTTGCCTCAAGACCCGGGGTGCCGCGGCACCCCGTCGTCGCCGCACGATCGACGCTCTCGAGGAACCCCGAGGCCCCATGGCCGATGTCGCCATCCGAACCGAAGGACTGACCCGCACCTTCGGCGCGCAGGTCGCGCTCGCGGACGTGAGCATCGAGGTACCCCGCGGTGAGGTGCTGGCGCTCCTGGGTCCGAACGGCGCCGGCAAGACCACGACCGTCCGCCTGTTGAACGCGGTCCTCGACCCCGACGCGGGAACCATGCGGGTCCTGGGCATCGACCCGGTCGCCGCACCCGACGAGCTGCGTCGACACACCGGCGTGCTGACCGAACACGCCGGCCTCGACGACCGTCTCACCGCCACCGAGAACCTGCTCGCGGTCGCCCGCATCCGCGGCATGGCGATCGAACCGGCCCGGCGCCGCATCGGCGAGCTGCTCGAGAGATTCGGCATGTCGGCACGGGCCGACCAGCGGGTCGCCGGTGCATCGACGGGCCAGCGCAAGCGCATCGCATTGGCCCGGTCGCTGCTGCACGATCCGCAGGTGCTGTTTCTGGACGAGCCCACCTCGGGCCTCGATCCGGCCGCGATCCGCGACGTCGTCGCGATGATCGACTCCCTCGCGGCCGAACACGGCCGGACGGTCATCCTGTGCACCCATTTTCTCGGCGAGGCCGACGAGCTCGCCGACCGCATGGCGATCCTGCACCGCGGTCATCTCGAGGCGTTCGGGCGTCCCGCGGATCTGGCCGCCGGGCTGTGGACCGGGATCCCTGCTTCGTTGGAGCTGGGCGGGATCGAACCGGACGTCGCCGCGGACCTGGTGCGGTCGCTCCGCGGCGTGATCGAGGTGACCGTCGACGGGTCGGTGCTGACGCTTCAGATCACCGAACGCGAGGTACTCGCCCGTGCGGTGCGCGAACTGGTGCACGCGGGGGCCGACGTGTTCGCGGCGCGGCCCGAGACCCGTACGCTCAGCGACGTGTACTTCGAGGTGGAGCGGCGACGCACCGGGCACGGCTCGACACCGGATCCGCGATCGTCGAGCGGGACGCAACCGCACATTCCACCGCCTCCTCCGCCGCCGGACACGCGCAACACGCAGGCACGATCATGAGCACCGCGACCGACTGGGGCGCGGTGCGGGCCGTGGTCTGGAAGGACATCACCGCGGTGAAGCGGTCCAAGGCCGTGGTGTTGCCGATGCTGCTGCTGCCGGCGGTGATGCTCCTGGGACTTCCCGTCGTGATCGGGATCCTGGCCGCGGGCTCCGGCCCGATGAACGTCGAGTCGCTGCTGAACGGGCTGCCGTCGAATCTCGCCGAGCCGATCGTGTCGCTGCCCGAACGTCAGCAGGCAGTGGTGTTGGTCCTGGGGTATCTGATCGCGCCGTTGTTCCTGATCATCCCGTTGATGGTCTCCGCGGTGCTCGCCGCGGACGCGTTCGCCGGTGAGAAGGAGCGCCGGACGATCGAGACGCTGCTGCACCTGCCGATCTCGAACCGCGACCTGTACCTGGCGAAACTGCTGAGCGCGTTCCTGCCGGCGGTCGCGGTGTCGTGGGTCGGCTTCGCGTGCTACCTGGTGGTCGGCAACGCGTCGGCCTGGCCGGTGATGCACCGGCTGTTCCTACCCACGTGGCTGTGGACCGCGGTGATCCTGTGGTTGTCACCGGCGGTGGCCGCGTTCGGTCTGGGGATCATGGTGCGGGTCTCGGCGCGGGCACGCACCTCGCAGGAGGCCAACCAGTTGGGGGGCACGGTGATCCTGCCGTTGGTACTGGCGATCGTCGCCCAGACGAGCGTGCTGCTGCTCGCCGAGCTGTGGGTGACCCTCGTGATCGGTGCGATCGTGTGGTCGGTGGCGATCGCCCTGAACGTGCGCGGCGCACGACGCTTCGCGCGCAACACGCTGGCCACGAAGCTGTGACGGCCGACGCCGAAGACCCGTCCGGTCCCGGGCGCTCAGCGGCTGGCGAGCACGAGCTGGATCGCGGCCGCGCCCAGGATGAGCACCAGCAGGACCGCGAGGACGATGGCCGTGATCGGGCGCAT
>JBDZVK010000274.1:0-3745 GCA_040255725.1 Actinomycetota bacterium | reverse complement strand
CTCGATGCCGTAGATCCGGCGCTGCATGCTGCGCACGTTATCGGGCATCGCGGCCCGTGGGGCCGATGGTCGTGTGCCGAGGTCGCCGGGTTCACCCAGGCGTGGCGGCGCCGGGAGCGTCCCCGGTCGCCGCGCCGTCAGCGTCACCGCCGTGGCCGGTCGACTCGACCTGCGGGATCGTCACCGACGCGAGCACGTTCCGCACCCGTTCGTCGCTCCACCGATCGAAGGCGCGGCGCCGGCCGTTGCGCCCGAGGCTCGCCACCTCGAGCTCGTCGGCGGGCACGGGTTCGTCGCCGCTCGACAGGGCCGCGACGGTGACGGCGAGCCCGTCGGCGAAGTCGAGATTCGCCCGCCACAGCCCCTCGAGGCGTCGCGAGGCGGCCTCGGAGTCACCGCCCAGAGCCGCCCAGTGGGTCTCGTCCATCATCGTGCCGTCGTAGAGCACGTGGAACAGCCGGTCGTCGTCGGGCCGGGCCCCCACCTCGGCGACCAGCAGTTCGACCTCCATGGGCTTCATCTCGTGGGTGAAGACCTGCCCGAGGTGCTGCGCGTACTGGTTGGCGAGGCTGCGGGCGTCGACGTCGGAACGGGAGAACTCGAAACCCTTCAGGTCGGCATGGCGGACCCCGGCGACCCGCAACTGGTCGAACTCGTTGAACTTGCCGACGCCGCCGAAGGCGATGCGGTCGTAGATCTCGTTGATCTTGTGCAACGTCGACGACGGGTTCTCCGCGCACAGCAGGATGCCGTCGTCGGTCACCACGGCGACCAGGCTGCGCCCTCGCGCGATGCCCTTGCGGGCGTAGTCGGCACGATCGGCCATCACCTGTTCGGGTGACACGTAGTACGGCATGCTCACAGCTCGTCCTCCCGTGCCGGTTCGCCGTACTGCACCACGTAGTTGTCACGGAGCCGCTGGACCCGATCCTTGAGTTCCGCGTCGTCCAGACGCTCGCACCCACGTTCGTCGACGTCGTAGACGACCGGGTAGATCCCCCGCAACAGGTCCGGGCCTCCGGTGGCCGAATCGGCGTCCGCGGCGCTCAGCAAGGCCCGCAGCGCCAGGTCCGCGGCACCTTCGTCGTCGAGCGACGGTGACCAGCCGAGGCTGATCACGGTCGTGGCCTGCATGCTGCCCGAGCCGGTGGCGGTGAACTCCTGTTCCTCGTAGCGACCGCCGGTCACGTCGTACTGGAAGAGTCGTCCGTGGCCCGCGGCGTGGTCGTAGCCGGCGAACAGCGGCACGACGGCGAGACCCTGCATCGCGGCCGGCAGGTGGTTGCGCACCATCCGTCCGAGCTGGTTGGCCTTGCCCTCGAGGCTCAGGGCCGCACCCTCGACCTTCTCGTAGTGCTCGAGTTGCAACTGGAAGAGTTTCACCATCTCCATGGCCGGCCCCGCGGTACCGGCGATGCCGACGACCGAGAACGCATCGGCGGGGAACACCTTCTCGATCCGGCGGTGCGAGATGAAGTTCCCTGCGGTGGCGCGCCGGTCCCCCGCCATGAGCACGCCACCGCTGTAGCGGAGCGCGACGACGGTCGTCCCGTGGGGAAGCGCCAGGGTGGTCGGCATGGCGTCGGACGGGACCGGAGCCGCGAGGCCCACCCTCGTCACCAGTGAGGCGAAGTCGGGGCCGGGGTCGTCATGAGGCGAATACGAAGGGAGCGTCACGTCAGCGCAGGGTAGCTCTCCGGCAACCGGCGTCACTCACCGCCCTTCTGCACGTACGACTTCACGAACTCCTCGGCGTTCTCTTCGAGGACGTCGTCGATCTCGTCGAGCAGGTCGTCGAGTTCGGACTTGATCTTCTCACCCGACTCGGAGCGTACGGTGCTCTCGGCTTCGACGGGGGCGTCGCTCCGAGGCGAGGTTCGGTGCTTTTGTTCTCGTTCGGCCACAGCGCGGTCCTTCGTGTTCGCAAGATGGTGCCCCCAAGCTATCGACACCGACACCTGGCGCACACGCATCTTCGGTGGCGCGCCCCGTCGGCCACGGCTCAGGAACCGAGTCGGGCGATCAGGTCCGCCGCGGTCGGGCTCGCCTCGACCAGGTCGCCGACCTGGGCGCGCGTACCGCGACCGGGCTCCATCATCGGCACTCGACGCAGGGGCGGTTCGCCCACGTCGAACACCATCGAATCCCAGTTCGCCGCGACCACCGCATCGGGGTAGCGCTGCAGGCACGTCCCGCGGAACCACGCCCGGGTGTCCTCGGGCGGATGTTCCACCGCGTGGGCGACCTCGGCGTCGCTGGAGATGCGCACCAGACCGGCCCGTCTCGCCAGCGACCGATCGGGTCGCAGGTCGTGGTACTGGAGCGCGATCGCTGACAGGCGCCGGTCGTGCCAGTCGAGCGAGTGCCGGGTCCGGTAGGCATCCAGCAGGCGGTACTTCGCCACCCAGTCGAGCCGGTCGGCGAGGGCCATCGGCTCGGCCTCGAGGCCTTCGAGCACGTCGCGCCAGTGACCGAGGACCAGTGCGGCGACCTCGTCGCCACCGACACTTTCGGCGCCGCCTGCGGCGACGTAGCGCTCTGCACACTCGAGGAGGTCGAACTGGACACCGAGCGCCGTGACCGTGGTGCCGTCGGTGCACGAAAGGGGGCGTGTCAGCTCCATGTCGGTCGACACGGCGCGCATCGCGCCCACCGGTGAGGTGAAGTGCAAGTCTGCCAACGCGGCGCCGTCCTCGACCATCGCCAGCACGAGCGCGGTCGTGCCGACCTTGAGCAGGGTCGCGACCTCCGAACAGTTCGCGTCGCCACAGATCACGTGCAGTCGCCGGTACTTGGTCGAATCCGAGTGCGGCTCGTCGCGGGTGTTGATGATCGGACGCTTCAGCGTCGTCTCGAGACCGACCTCGGCCTCGAAGAAATCCGCACGCTGGGTGAGCTGGTAGTCGACGTCCACACCGGGCAACTCGCTGCCGATCTTGCCCGATCCGGTGAAGATCTGCCGGGTCACGAAATGGGCGGTGCAGTGGTCGACGATCCGGTAGAAGGGCACCGACCGGGCGATCAGGTAGTTCTCGTGGCACCCGTAGGAGTTGCCCTTGCCGTCGGAATTGTTCTTGTGGACGACCAACTCCTCGCCCGCACCGAGCAGCGAGGTGGCCGCCGCCATCGAACGCTGGATGATCACCTCGGCGGCGGCGTCCCACACGACGATCGACCGGGCGTCCGCGCACTCGGGCGTCGACAGCTCCGGATGGGCGTGGTCGACGTAGTAGCGCGCCCCGTTGCCGAGCACCGTGTTGACGAGGTGGGTCTCCACCTGCGGCGGGCTCGACGATGGCGACGGCGCGTCCCGCGCGTCCTTGCCCGGTGTCTCGCTCTCGAAGTCCCAGTCGATACGCGGGTCGCCGGGGCTCGTCTCGCCGCGCGCGATCGAGTCCAGGTAGGCGTTGATCAGCAGCGACGACGCGGCGATCGGGTTCGGATCGGCGACGCCCCGGTGGACGATGCCGAACTCGGTTTCGAGCCCGAGATACTTGTGGACGGCCATTGGACCCGCCTAACGCGTGGTCCCGGTCACCGGTTGCCGCCCGTCACAGGTACTGACCGGTCGCCACGCGCTCGATGGCACGGCCGCCGTCGCCCTTGGCGTCGGAGTCGCGGCTGACCAACGTGCGCACGTACACGATCCGTTCACCCTTCTTGCCGGAGATCTTGGCCCAGTCGTCCGGGTTGGTGGTGTTGGGCAGATCCTCGTGTTCCTTGTACTCCTGGTGGATCGAGTCGA
>JBDZVK010000273.1:0-3746 GCA_040255725.1 Actinomycetota bacterium | reverse complement strand
GGCACCGGTGAGTGGTTCACCGTGACCCAGGACCAGATCGACGCCTTCGCCGACATCACCCACGACCACCAGTTCATCCACGTCGACCCGAAGGCCGCGGCGGAACTGTCACCCTGGGGGGTGACGATCGCCCACGGGTTCCTGACCCTGTCGATGCTCACGCACCTGTCGGGTTCGATCCCGCAGGACGCGTCGCGCCTCGCGGGCATCGCCATGGGCGTGAACTACGGCTTCGACCGGGTCCGGTTCATCAACCCCGTCAAGGTCGACAGCCGGATCCGCGCCTCGAGCGTGCTCGCTGCCGCGGACCTGCGGGACCCGAACACGATTCAGACGACGCGCACGATCACCGTCGAGATCGAGGATGAAGACAAGCCCGCCTGTGTTGCCGACTGGATCACCCGTCTCACCTATTCCTGACCGTTCGCGTCCGCGGTAGGGTCTCGGCGGACGTCGACGGAGGCGAAGTCGACGACGGCGAAAGGGGAACCCAATGGATCGGATCTCGCGGCGCGTGTTCGGCAGCGCCGTTGTCGTCGCGCTCGCGGCGGCGACGCTGGCCGGCTGCAACACCCGGTACGGATCGAATCTGCAACGGGCCAGTGACCCGGTGGTGTTGACCGGGTCGCAGGTGCCCGGGCTCGAAGGCGCCGACCCGCAACACGTCGTCGCGTTCAGCCACAACGGTTCGACCTGGCATCAGATCCCGGTCCAGGTCGACGAACGCGACCTGGTCTCGCCGGGTGAGATCCAGCATCTGCCCACGAGCAGCTACCCGAAGCTCTACGGCACCGCGACCCCGTACGAGATCCTCGTGTACACCCCGCCACCGGTCACCACCGCCGGGTACACCACCTGGAGCACCTACACGCCGCCCGACAGCGACCCGACCCTCGACGCCGACGACGAGATCTCGTTCCTCGCGAACGACGCCGGGCGCACCACCGATGCCGCCGCGCCCCCGGGCGTCGACGCCGCGTCGCGCACGCCGCTGCACCTGACCGATCCGATCGACGGCCACACCGGCACCGTGTACCTGTTCACGAGCTCGACGCTCACCGGCGGCAGTGCCGGCACCACCGGCGTCGACTACACGTTCAGCCTCGACTCGGGCGACTACCGCGACACGTACCACATCGGACCGTCCGCCCTCGCCCCGAACGACGTGAACAGCCCGAATCCCGAGCACTCGACGGTCACCACCCCGTTCTATTCACTCGGATTCTCGGACCGCTGGCTGAACGACGCATTGACCATTCACCACAACGGATCCTCGGGCGCCGACCTGCTCGACCGCTCCAAGTACTTCGCCGTCACCGGTGGTTGTGGCCGCACCGAGAACACCTTCGATGCGATCATCGGTTACACCGGCGAATTCGTGGTGAACATCTCCGGTCCGGTCCGGGCGATCAGATCGGGAATGGGAGCCAACAGTTTCACCTACACCGTGCTCACCGACGTGTTCTACCCCAACCGACAGGACACCACGATCGAGTTGCGCGGCCACGCCGGCATGCCGGGATTCGGCCAGGCCGACGACCTCGCCACCGATCTGGAGGGCATGACCTACTCCGACCCGTCGAACACCCGGGTACCAATCGACGGCGTCGCCGACTCGGTGACGCCGAGCACCTCGACGACCGACGACGCGTTGCCGCCGTCGTGGCAGGTCGTGTCCGGACCGGCGGGGACGATGATCACGACCCGCTCGCTCACCACCGACCTCGACCTCGACGTCGCCACGACGTACCGGGACGACAGGGCCACCAAGCTCTGCACCGGCGACGGATCGACGTGGGGCCAGGCGGGCCTCGACGTCATGTCCCCCGTGAACTCCGTGCCCAACACGGATCCGACGCTCTCGGCCGACCCCGGCCACCTCACCTCCCAGCGCACCCGCTACTACTCGGGGCCGGACTTCTCGCTCGACGACGTCCCGGCACTCGACGCGCGGGCTCACACCCCGATCGTCGTCACCGCCGGCTGAGCGAACCGGACCCGGGCCGACTCCGGTGAGGTCGATCCGGGCGCCGTGGTCGCGGCGCCGACATCTGGCCGGTCCGCATCGATAGGGTCACGGCGATGACCTCCCGCGAACGACCGACGCTCGTCCGCGACGGACTGGTGGTCGACGGGTCCGGCGCCGAGGGGCGTCCCGCCGACGTGCTCGTCGAAGACGGCACCGTGACCGCGATCGGCCCCGCCCTCGAGGTGCCCGCGGGCACCGAAGTCATCGATGCCCGGGGTTGTTGGGTCACGCCGGGCTTCATCGACCTGCACACCCACTACGACGCCGAACTCGAGATCGACCCGGGTCTCACCGAATCGGTCCGGCACGGCGTCACCACGGTGCTGATCGGGTCGTGCGGGTTGTCGTTCGCGATCGGCGAACCCGAAGACCTGGCCGACACGTTCTGCCGGGTCGAGGGCGTGCCCCGGTCCGAGGTGCTTCCCCTGCTCGAACGCATCAAGGACTGGACCGACCCACCGGGTTACCTCGACCACCTCACCTCGCTCGATCTCGGCCCGAACGTCTGCTCGTTCCTCGGCCACTCGGCGATCCGGGCGCACACGATGGGACTCGGCCGGTCGCTCACCGACGGCGAGCGACCCACGCAGGCCGAGCTCGACGAGATGGCCCGGTTGCTCGCCGAGGCACTCGACGTCGGCTACCTGGGACTGTCGATCAACACCCTGCCCTGGGACAAGATGGACGGCGACCGGTACCGGAGCCGCCCCACGCCGTCGGTGTACTCCACCTGGAAGGAGTACCGCCACCTCGCGCAGGTGCTGCGTTCCCGTGGCGCGATCCTCGAAGCGGTGCCCGACATCTCGGCCCGGTGGAACTTCGCCCTGTTCGCCGCGATCGCCTCGGGCATCGGCCGCGACCCGCTGCGCACCACGATCATCTCGCTGCTCGACGCGAAAGCCGCGCCGGGAGCGTTCAAGATCCTCGGCGGGTTCGCAGGCCTGGCTCGACGATTGGCGCGCGCCGACCTCCGCCTCCAGTCGCTCCCCCAGCCATTCCGGTTGTGGACCGACGGTCTGGAGAACCCGGTGCTCGAGGAGATCGGGGCGGGCACCGAGGCGCTGCACCTGGCGGGCAGGGCCCGCACCGAATTGTTGAGCGACCCGGCCTGGCGGGAACGCTTCAGAAGTCAGTGGACGAACAGGTGGAAGGGGCGTGCGTACCACCGCGACCTCGCCGAGGCCCGGATCGTCGACGCCCCGGACGCATCGCTCGCGGGACGCACCTTCGCCGAGGTGGCCGACGCCCGCGGCGCCGACCGGGTGACCACGTTCCTCGACCTGCAGGCCGAGTTCGGCAACGACCTGCGCTGGACGACGACCGTGGGCAACACGAACCCCGAATCGGTCGCCTGGATCGTGGATCATCCCCAGGCGATCATCGGGTTCTCCGACGCGGGCGCACACCTGCGGAACATGGCGTTCTACAGCTTCCCGCTGCACCTGCTGCGTCTGGTGAAACAGCGGCGTGACGATGGCCGGCCGGTGTTGTCGCTCGGTCGGGCCGTGCACCGCGTGACCGGCGAGATCGCCGACTATCTGGGTATCGACGCCGGGCGGCTGGCCGTGGGGGCACGGGCCGACATCGCCGTGGTCGACCCGGAGGCGTTGGACGACCGGGTCGACGAGGTCGTCGAGGCCCCGATGCCCGGCATGCCCGAGTTGCAGCGACTCGTGAACCGCACCGACGGTGCGGTGCGGGCCGTGCTGATCAACGG
>JBDZVK010000272.1:0-3762 GCA_040255725.1 Actinomycetota bacterium | reverse complement strand
CCGCGGGCGCGTCGGGGGAGTGCGTGGTCCAACGTTGCAGCGACAATCGGGTGTGCCCGCGGGCAGTTGTCGCTGTGACGTTGGACGGTCGACGCCCGACACGCGTCGCCCAGGGCGGCAGCAGAGGTGACTCCGATGGGAGTCGGGAAGCGCCCGACGCTCCTGTTGTTGTCAAGTGGGTGTTGTGAGGAATTTCCAGTAGCGGCGGGCGAGACCGCACCCGCAGGGTCGGCACCTTCGGTCCATTGAGTGCAGATCTGTGACCGATCAGCAGCATGCAGCTTGGCCATGTGCACCAACGTGGCGTCGGGGGTGACGACGCGCCGGCCGGTTCAGCCGCGCATGTCGACGGCATTGATGCGGGTCGGCTCGATGGTGACCGTGACCCGGGACTCGCCGGGCCCGTCGTTGTCGCGCACGTCCGCCCCGCCGTACTTCGCCGCGATCTTTGCTCCGAACACGTGGTCGTCGTCGGGTTCCACCTGCGCGTCGCCACGGATCTCGAGGTAGCGGTAGCCGCCCGGGTCGAGCACGAAGAACGTGACCGCCGGGTTCGCCATGAGGTTTCTGGTCTTCTGGCGCGTGGTGTTCAGCGAGATCCGCACGTGGTCGTCGTCGTAGACGAACCACAACGCGGAGACCTGCGGGTGGCCGTCGGGGCCGATCGTGGCGAGGATGCCGACCTGGGCGTCGAGCAGGTCACGGTGGGAATCGGGAATCGTGGGCACGAAAGAGTTCCTCCTCGGTCAAAAGCGACGGCGGACGGCCTGATCCGCCTGAGACCAGGATGCCGGGACCGTCGACCGAAGCGTCGGGAATGTGCGAGGCGCGTCGATAGGTTGAGCCGCATGGCCGCCTCTGACGAGTTCGTCCGCGACACCGACTACATCACCACCCGCATCACCGCGGACGGCCGCGACGGCTACCCGGTCGAGCCCGGCCGGTACCGCCTCGTCGCCGCACGGGCGTGCCCGTGGGCGAACCGTGCGGTGATCGTGCGTCGTCTGCTCGGCCTCGAGGACGCGATCTCACTCGGTCTACCCGGCCCCACCCACGACGTGCGTTCGTGGACCTTCGACCTCGACCCCGACGGACTCGACCCGGTGCTGGGAATCCACTGGCTCGCCGAGGCCTACTACCGCCGGGTCCCCGGCTACCCCAAGGGCATCACCGTGCCCGCGATCGTCGACACCACCACCGGTGAGGTCGTCACCAACGCCTTCGCCCAGATCACCATCGACTTCTCGCTCGAATGGGTCGCCCACCACCGTCCCGGCGCTCCCGATCTGTATCCAGAGCACCTACGCGACGAGATCGACGAGGTGAACGCCTGGGTGTACACCGACATCAACAACGGCGTGTACCAGTGCGGGTTCGCCGGCTCACAGGCCGCCTACGACGCCGCGTTCGACCGGTACTTCGCCGCCATGGACCGGCTCGAGAAGCACCTGATCGGCCAGCGGTACCTCGTCGGCGACACGATCACCGAAGCCGACATCAGGCTGTTCTGCACGCTCGTGCGGTTCGATGCGGTGTACCACAGCCATTTCCGCTGCAACCGCAACAAGCTCACCGAGATGCCCGCTCTGTGGGCCTACGCCCGTGACCTGTACCAGACCCCCGGGTTCGGCGACACGATCGATTTCGACCAGATCAAGGCGCACTACTTTCTCGTACACACCGATCTGAACCCGTCCGGCATCGTGCCCAAGGGCCCGGACGAGGAGATCTGGCTCACCCCGCACGGCCGTGAAGCGCTCGGTGGGCGCCCATTCGGCGACGGCACGCCACCCGAGGCAGCGCCGGTCGAATAGCCTGGTGCGCCATGGACCTGGGCGATCCCGACACCTGGCGGTGGATCTGGCTGGTGGCAGCGGTCGTCTTCGGGGTGGGCGAGATGGCCATGGCCGGGTCATTCTTTCTCGCGCCGTTCGCACTGGGTGCGGTGGTCGCGGCGATCCTCGCCTTCGTCGGCGTTTCGCTCGGCAGCGAATGGGCCGTGTTCGTCGGGGTGTCGATCGTGACATTCCTCGCCATGCGGCCCCTCGCCCGCCGGCTCGACCAGGACGACCGTTCCGCCGGCATCGGTGCGAATCGCCTGCTCGGCCAGGCCGCGCAGGTCACCGAGGCGATCGGCAACGGCCACGCGCCGGGCATGGTGCTCCTCGGCGGTGAGAAGTGGCGGGCCGAATCAGCCGACGGGCGGCCGATCGCCGCCGACACGCCGGTGACCATCACCGACGTGCGGGGAACCCGCGTCGTGGTCACCCCTCGCGGTGATGCACCGGATTCCGACACGACCGACGACCACCGACCACCCACCACGGGGAGGCCCACCTGATGGGCGCTGTCATCGCACTCGCGATCATCGCACTGTTCTTCCTGATCTTCGTCGCCAGCTCGGTCAAGATCGTCCGTCCCTTTCAGCGCGCCGTCCTCGAACGACTCGGTTCGTACCGGGCGACGCTCGAGCCGGGCCTGCGGGTGATCGTGCCCTTCATCGACAAGCTCCGCATCGTCGACATGCGTGAGCAGGTGCTCGATGTGCCGCCCCAGGAGGTCATCACCTCCGACAACGTGGTGGTGTCGGTGGACGCGGTGATCTACTACGAGCCCACCGATCCCCAACGGTTGATCTACAACGTGGCGAACTTCGTGATGGCGGTGATCAAGCTGGCCCAGACCAACCTGCGGAACGTGGTTGGCGACATGCAACTCGACCAGGCGCTGACCAGCCGTGACACGATCAACCACGGCCTACGCGACATCCTCGACGACGCGACCGACAAGTGGGGCGTCCGCGTGGCCCGGGTCGAGATCCAGCGGATCGACCCGCCACCGGACGTGATCGCGTCGATGCACGAACAGATGAAGGCCGAACGGACCCGTCGCGCGGTGGTGCTCGAAGCCGACGGGCAGCGGGAAGCGGCGATCGCCCAGGCCGAGGGGATCAAGCAGTCCGAGATCCTGCGTGCCGAAGGGCAGCGACAGAGCCAGATCCTCGAGGCCCAGGGTGACGCCGAGGCGACGATGGCGATCGCGGATGCCGAGCGCTACCGCCAGATCACCGTCGCCGAAGGTGAGGCCCGGGCGATCACGACGGTGTTCGACGCGATCCACGCCGGCGACCCGTCGCCGGACCTGTTGGCGATCAAGTACCTCGATTCGTTGGGCACCATCGCGGACGGGCGGGCGACCAAGATCTTCCTGCCCGCGGATTTCGCGAGCGGCCTCGGTGGCCTGGCCGCGGTGGCCGAGTTGTTCCGCAGCGACGACGGGGGGCCCGGCGATCGGGCGGCCCGGGCGGCGGCCAGCAAGGGACGCCTCGCGGACGAGTACGAACGGGCCGGCGAGGAGCAGGCCGAGCAGGCCCGCCGCGACAAGTCGTCGACGAGCGTGCCACCACCGGTCGTGCCCATTCCCGAAGCGCCGGCACCGCCACGGACGATGCCGCCCCCGCCAGAGGTCTGATTCTCGGCTGAACGGGAGGCGCGGTCGATCACGTAGCGTGGCGGGCCATGGCTGAGGACGTACGTGCATCCGAACGGGTCGACGTCGAGCTCGACGGGTCGGGACTGCGGGTCGCCGTCGTGGCCAGTCGCTTCAACGATCGCGTGACCCTGCGGCTCCTCGAGGGCGTCCGGCGGGGGTTCGCCGAACTCGGGGTGACCGACACGGTCGAACACTGGGTGCCCGGCGCTTTCGAGCTGCCCTTCGCGGCGAAAACCCTGGCGGCGAGTGGCAACTTCGACGGCATCGTCT
>JBDZVK010000271.1:0-3767 GCA_040255725.1 Actinomycetota bacterium | reverse complement strand
ACCGGATCCGCACCGAGTGGGGGTTCGCCGACGAAGACGACGAGTCACTCGCCGGTCTGTTCCGCCAGCGCTACCGGGGCGGCCGCTACTCGTGGGGCTACCCGGCGTGCCCCGATCTGGAGGGCAACCAGGTGTGCGCCGAACTGTTGGGCGCCGAGCAACTCGACATCGAGTGCAACGAGGGCACCGGGTATCAGTTCCATCCCGAACAGACCACCGGTGCGATCGTGTTCCACCACCCGCGGGCAAAGTACTTCGTCGCCGGCCGCTGAGCCCCGTCGTGCCCGAATCGTCGGGGTCTCGGTTCTCGACTACGGTGTGATCGACCGCGTGGACGCGGCGCCCGGACGCATCCACGGGCAAGCGTCCATACCGCCAAACGAAGGACCTCCCAGACCATGTCCGGACCCACGCCTGTTCGCATCCGCCGTCGCGCCGGTGTCGTCACGATTCTGTCGTTCCTGCTCGCCGGTGTCCTGGCGACCTCGCCCGCGGGCGCAGCCGATCCGCTGACCGTCGATATCCGGGTCGAGCTCGACTTCTTCGGAAACGGGTCCAGTGACGGGCCTCGAGTGTTCGAGGTGACCGGTGTCGAGGCACTCGCAGGTCAGATCGAACTGAGCGAAGCCGACGAGATCGAGAATCCGGAGAACTGGTGTGGGGCGGTGACCATCGACATCGACCCCGATGCCAAGCTCGTCACCGTCGCCACCGAAGAGGTCTGTAACTACCATCTCGCCCGGGTGCTGATCACCTCGGATCAGATCCACGGCATCGACCTGGTGAGCGACCAGCTCTGGGGCGCGATCGACGACGAAGGAGGCGACCCTTCCGGTGGCCCCATGGATCCGGTCGTCATCTCGCAGACCGGCTCGACCTTCGAACTGCGTTGGGAACTCGACGATGACGAGGACGGGTCGTTCCTGCTGGAGGGGGGAACTGCCGTGTTCTCGTTCACTCTGGACGCCGACGAACCTGCACCGACCAGCACCGAGGCGCCCACCACGACGGTTGCTCCGGTGGAGCCCACCACGACCGATGCGCCCGTGACGTCCACCACGACCGGGCCCGCCGTCAGCGATGCTGCCATTCCGGTGTCGGCACGACCCGCCTACACGGGCTGAACCCGTCGAACCACGACCTCGACGGAGCGCCACCCGTGGCTGGCGGTCGCGAGAGTGCGCCCGCCCGGTGACCAGCCGACCCGTCAGATGAACGCTCGGGCGACCAGCCCGACGGTGCCTGCGGCCACGAATGCCGCGGGCACGGTGATCAGCCACGCCAGGGCGATCCGCTGGGCGTGCTGCCACCGGATCCGCCGGTAGCCTTCGGCCGCACCGCACCCCACCAGTGACGCCGTCACGACCTGCGTGGTGCTCACGGGCAGGCCCACCGCTGCCGCCGAGACGACGGCCGCCGTCGAGGCGGCCTTCGCCGTCGCGACCTGACGGGGACGCAAGGCCACGATGCCACTGCCGACCGAGGACGACAGGCGGAACAGCCCGACCACGCTTCCGGCCGCGAAGCACGACGCCAACCCACACAGCAACCACGCATCACCCCCGATCGAGCCCGGGCTGCGCTGTAGGGCGAGCGCGAGCAGCGCCACCATCACCTGCGCGCCGTTCGCGCCATATGCGACGCACAGCAGCAGGAACGACCCGAACTGGCGACGAGCGACCCACCGCCAGGTTCGCCCGGTCGGGGCCACCCAACGCTGGGCGCGGGTCACCGCCCACGCCAGACCGGCGCCGACCCACGGAGTCAACGCCGCCGCCAGGAACACCGCGCCGACCGTGCCCCCGTCGACGCCGAGACCCAAGCCGAGTCCGACGCCGGTGAGCGCGCCGATCAGTGCCGCGAACAGACTCGTGGGCAGACCTCTGGCCGACAACAGCCCCACCAAGGCGACACTGACGACCAGCACCGTCGCCAGCGCCACCGCGTGACCCGTCCCGTCGAACACGGCGAGATCCTCGGCGATCGTCCGCGCCACCCCGGTGCCCAGCACCGCCGGTCCCACCCCCACCGCGACGGCGAGCACGACCACGGGCACCCAGGGGGGATTCGTCGCTCCGCGCAGCTGCACCGCCACCAACGTGCCACCGTTGTTGGCGCCGGTCACCCCGGCGAATGCGAACACTCCGGCCGCCAAGGCCGCGTCGACCGGCGTCACCGCAGACCGCCCGTCCCCACGGTCACTGCTGACGTTTCACCGCGCCGTCGGCGAGCGCGTCGGCAGCCTCGCCGAGGCTGCGTCCGACCATGTCGAGGCGATGCAGCAGCTCCCACTGTTTGAGTGCTTCACCGTCGATCTTCGAGGCGAACAGGTCGCGCAGCGCCTCCTGGTACAGCCGGCGCACCGCACCGGCGCCCTTGCGGGCCGCGAGCGTCGCATCGGTGATGGCCTCGGGCGGACCCGCCAGCGCGTCGACGGCCACGGCGAGACCTTCGATCCCCTCGATGAGGGCCTTGATGATCGGTTTGGCGAAACGCCGGTCTTCGACGTCGTACATGTCGACCTCCCGGGCGAAGTCACGCAGGTGGTCGAGCACGTCGTCGATCGAACGCGAGAGTCTGAAGAGATCTTCGCGGTCGATCGGGGTGACCAGCGACCGGGAAAGCTGTTCGACCAGTCTGGCCCGGGCTTCGTCACCCCGATGTTCGATGTCGCCGATCTCGTCGCGCACGTCGCCGGCGCTGGGCGGGTGCCGCTTCATCGTGCCCTTCCGCACCAGCTCGGCACCCTCGAGGGTGGCCGCGACCTGCTCACCCAACAGGTCGGCGAACATCTGGCCCGAGCGTCCCGAGAGCTGGGCGACCACTCGGCGTAGTCGGCCCTGTCCGGTCACCGACGAGGTCCGGCCTGGCAGCAGCGACCGGCGCCGAGGTGACGACCAGGAGGCTGCTGGGCCGTGCTCAGCGGCCTCCTAGGCTGGCCGACCATGGATCTCAGACTGGACGGCAAGGTCGCACTCGTCACCGGCGCATCACGGGGAATCGGTCTCGCGACCGCCCGAGCGTTGGCCGCGTCGGGCGCCACGGTGATGCTCTCGTCGCGCAAGCAGGACGCGCTGGAGGCTGCCGCGGCGACGATCGACGGCCCCACCGGCGTCTTCGCGGCGAACGCCGGTGACCCCGACGCCGCGGAGGCGTGCGTGGCCACCACCGTCGAACAGTTCGGGGCCGTCGACATCCTGGTCAACAACGCCGCCACGAACCCGTATTTCGGTCGAGCGATCGACATCGACCTTCCACGGTACGACAAAACCTGGCAGGTCAACCTCCGGGGCATGTTGGTCTGGACCCAGCAGGCCTACCAGGCGTCGATGGCCGAGCGGGGCGGCACCGTGATCAACCTCGCCTCGATCGGTGGGATCACCGTCGAGGCCGGCATCGGCATCTACAACACCACCAAGGCCGCGGTGATCCACCTCACCAGGAACCTCGCGCACGAACTCGGCCCGGACGTGCGCGTGAACGCGATCGCGCCGGGTCTGGTCAAGACCGACCTGGCGCGGGCGCTGTGGGAGGGCAACGAAGAGGCGATCTCCCGGCACCTTCCGCTGCGACGCCTCGGCGAACCGGCAGACATCGCGAACATGGCCGTCTTCCTGGCCTCGGATGCCGCCTCGTGGATCACCGGCCAGACCATGGTCGTCGACGGCGGCGCGACCCTCGGCTCGATCACCTGACCCGCACCTGGTCGCGAACGGCCGGGTTCAGCCGTTCAGTACCGCGCGGGAGATGAGAATCGCGCCGAACCC
>JBDZVK010000270.1:0-3785 GCA_040255725.1 Actinomycetota bacterium | reverse complement strand
CCGTCGGTGCTCTCGGCGGAGAAGTTCGGGACGGTGTCACCCAGTCGGATAGCCATTTTTGCCTCTTGGTATCGGTGTGCGGATTTAGGGATCCGGGACCGATCAGAAGACTTCTGACGTCGTGGAGCGGCCTCGGGCATCCACCGGCCGGTTGCCGACACGGTGAATACCTGACCCAGTATGTCGGGATTCGGGCGGTTTTCCAAACGCCCACCCCGCGGCGCCCCTCGACCGGAGCGATCGCCGTGAAACCCTTGGCGTCGTGCCCGCCCGGGCACTCGACGTTCGGCGTCAGCCCGGGGTCGGCCGGGGGCCGGCCGGGTCGTCGCCGGCCGAGGCCGATGGCGCGACGCCGGCCCCTTCGCGGCGCACGTCCGGTTCGATGAACAACAGCCTTGCGGCCGGCTCGACCTCACGCACCCGCACCTCGGTCCGGTCGATCGCGTCGCTCAGCTCCAGATAGGAGAGCGCATGGTCGAACTCGACCTTCGCGGCGATGAGCAGGTCGTCGGGGCCGAGGTGTTCGGTGCGCAGGTGGATGACGCCGCGCACCTCCGGGCTCGCCAACAGGGCGTCGCGGATCGCGTCGGCCCGCGGGGCGTCGGCCGCCTCGCCGATGAGCAGCGATTTCATCTCGATCGCGAGGACCGTGGCGACGACGAGGAGCAGTGCCCCGATCGAGATGGTCCCCAGCCCGTCCCACAGCGCGTCACCCGTGAAGTGCGCGAGCAGCACGGCGACCATGGCGAGGACCAGGCCGGTCAGGGCCGCCATGTCCTCGAGCAACACGACGGGCACCTCGGGAGACTTGGACTTGCGGATGAACCTCCAGATCTGCAGCTCCGGCCCCGCCATGGCCCTGGCCTCGTGGATCGCGGTGCGCAGGCTGGCCGATTCCAGCACGATCGCCACGGCCAGGATCACCACCGCCACGCCGATGTCGGACACCTCGTGAGGGTGGCGGATCTTGTCGATGCCCTCGAGCACCGCGAACAGCCCACCCATCGTGAACAGCACCACGGCGACCACGAACGCCCAGAAGTAGCGTTCCCGGCTGTAACCGAACGGGTGCTCGGCGTCGGCGAGGCGCTTGGCACGTCGCCCGCCGAACAGCAGCAACGCCTGGTTGGCGGTGTCGGCGACCGAGTGGATCGACTCGGCGAGCATCGATCCCGACGCGGTGATGAGGAAGCCGATGAACTTGGCGATGGCGATGCCGAGGTTCGCGACGAAGGCCGCGAGGATCGCCTTGGTGCCGTGGGATTCCGAGGACACGCGCTGCTCCCGTGGAGGTCGGTCGGAGAGGTGAAGAAATCTACCCGCCGCCTTCCGGACGGACGGCCCCGGCTGCTCCGGGTTCTTTGGAGCGTTGGCGTCGCATACGGAGGCGAACCCGCCAGAGAACGGGTCGTCGACGTGGCGTCGGGGTGTCGGAACCCGTGGTAGACACCCACGATGGCCGACCGGGTACTCGACGAACTGGGCTTCTACACCCTTGCCGGGCAGCCGGATTCGTCACGTGACCTCGTGGCCGAGGTGGTCGAGGGCGAGGCGCTCGGGCTGGGCACGGTGTTCATCTCCGAGCGCTACGACAAGAAGGAGGCCGCGACCCTCTGCGGCGCTGCGGGAGCGGTGAGTGACCGCATCACGATCGCCACGGCCGCCACCAACCACAACACCCGGCATCCGATGGTCACCGCGGGGTTCGCGCGCACCATGCAGAGCCTCACCGACGGTCGTTTCGTGCTCGGGTTGGGCCGGGGCATCCCGCTGCAGCAGGACGCGTTCGGGATGGGTCGCGTCACCACCGCCGAGATGGAAGACTTCGCCGACCTGATGCGGCGGTTGTTCCGCGGTGAGGTGATCGTCGGCCACGACGGTCCGGCCGGCTCGTGGCCGGTCCTGCATCTGAACGGCTCACTCGACGAACACCTGCCGATGAACCTCGTGGCGTTCGGACCCAACTCGCTGGCGCTCGGCGGTCGGTGCTTCGACGAGGTGGTCCTCCACACGTTCTTCACCGACGAAACCACGGCACGCTGTGTGCGCACGGTCGAGGACGCCGCCGAGCAGGCCGGGCGCGACCCCGACTCGGTACGGGTGTGGGCATGCCTGGCCACCGTCGGCGACCACATCGACGAAGAACGACGGCTCATGAAGACCGTCGGTCGACTGGCGACGTACCTGCAGGCCTACGGCGCGTTGCTGGTGCGCACCAACGACTGGGACCCGGCGGTGCTCGAGAAGATCCTGGCCGACCCGGTCGTGTCGGGAACGCCCGGGCTCGACGTGGTCGGCACCACCGACCAACTCGAACACGTGGCCGACCTCATCCCCGACGAATGGCTCGCCCCCTCGGCAACGGGCAGCCCGGCACAGTGCGTGGCCGCGGTGCGGCACCAGTTCGACCTGGGATGCGACGCGGTGATCCTGCACGGCGCCACACCCCACGAACTGGTGCCGATCATCGACGAGTACCGGCGGGGACCCTCCGGTGGGTGAGCAGGACGCGGTGCCGGCGGACACGCCGGTCTCTGCCGCACGGGTGACCGAGCTCCTTCGTGCCGCCGGGCACGACGTGGTCGTCGACGCCGTGCATGCCGAACCTGTCGGCACCGGCCAGATGGGGGCCGGCTACCGCTTGACCCTCGACGTGCCGGGCGACCGGGGGGCGCTGCCCGACACGATCGTCGCCAAGGTCGCGGTCGGGTCACCGGAGAAGCGGGTGATCGCGGCCGGTGCGTACCGCACCGAGGTGCGCTTCTACCGGCGTGTCGCCTCGACGGTGGCGATCCGCACCCCGGCCTGTTGGGGGTCGTGGATCAGCGACGACGCCACCGACTTCGTCCTGTTGCTCGAAGACCTCGCGCCGCGGGTCCAGGGAGATCAGCTCGCCGGTTGCACGGCCGATCAGGCGGTCGCGGCGGCGGTGAACCTTGCGGGGCTGCACGGGCCCCGCTGGAACGATCCGGACTTGCGTGAATCCGGTGACCTCGAGGCGGTGGCCGCCGATTCGGCGTCCGCTCTCGGTGAGGTGCTCGCCCCGATGAACGAGCTGTTCTTCGCCCACTTCGGCGATCGGTTCGGTGCGCAGCACCGGGCGGTGTTCGACCGCACGGCCGAGGTAGCCGGCGACTGGTTGCTGGGCCGGAGTGAACGGTCCGGTCCGGTGCACGGCGACTACCGGCTCGACAACCTGCTGTTCGCGCCTGACGGCAGCGACGTGGCCGCCGTCGACTGGCAGACCGTGAGCCTGGGGCTGCCGGCCCGGGACCTCGCGTTCTTCTGCTCGACGGGGCTGGAGCCCGGACTTCGGCGGGATTGCGAAGACGCCGTGTTGCGCGCGTACCACCGCGCGCTGGTCGACTTCGGCGTCGATGGCTACGACTTCGACGAGTGTGCCGACGACTACGCGTACTCGATGCTCCAGGGCGTGCTGATCATCGTGTTGGGCTGGGCCGTTGCGGAGAAGACCGAGCGGGGCGATGCGATGTTCGCCACCATGACCGATCGGGTGTGCGCCGCGATCGCCGACCACGACCCCTTCGCCCGCCTCTGAAAGCTCGACGGTCGAACGTGGCGGCTCCCACGACGCGCCGCCTGGAAGACTCCCCGGTATGCGACTCGACCTGATGACCGGCGGGATGCCGCTGGCAGACATGCAACGGCTCGCCCGCGACGCCGCCGATGCCGGGTACGCCGGGCTGGTCGTGACCGAGGCCGGCCGCACGGCGTACCTGTCGTGTGCGGCCGCCGCGCTCGCCGCCGACATCGACCTGCTCACC
>JBDZVK010000269.1:0-3797 GCA_040255725.1 Actinomycetota bacterium | reverse complement strand
GCGATGGCGGTGTAGCTGCCGGCGATGCCCAACAGGATCGTGGTGTGGTCGATGCGCTTGAACAGCGTCATGCCGGCCGGGCGGAGATGCCCACTGTGGTAGATCGCCGACACGCCGAGCATGGTGCCGACTCCCAACGCGTAGATCGCCACGGCGACACGGGTACCGGTCGTGGGAGCGAGCACGACGGTGACGAGTGCGAGGGGCACGAACACGAGCGTGGCGATCCGGTGGATCCAGCCCCTCCAGGAGGGTCGCTGCAGCGTGCACGCGTCGGGGTTGCCGGTGGCGGGGCGCGTGGTCGAGGTGGTGGACGGAGGAGGCGGGGCGCTCGACTCGTCGCGAACCAGCGGGCCGGTGGGGTGGAAGAACGTCGACATGAACATCAGTCTCAATCTGCCAGTGATCACTGTCAACATATCATGCCAGTGATTGCTGTCACCTTCACCGCCGGGTCTGCTTGACTGGACCCATGGCCAAGAAACACGACGCCGACGCCGATGCTGAGCGAGCTGTCGATACCGGTGAAGTCGACGACGCGGCGGACGCGGGCATGAGTCTCGCCGAACTGGCAGAGGCCAGTGGCGTGACCGAGCGGACGATCCGGTACTACCAGTCCGAGAAGCTCATCCCGAAGCCTGCCAAACAGGGACGCGAACGGCGCTACGGCGACGAGCACCTCGAACGGCTCGCGTTGATCGTGGACCTGCGTGACCGGGGACTGACCCTGCACACGATCCGCGACCTGGTCGACAACGACGACCCGACCCGGACGGTCGCGTCCTGGCTCGGCATCGATGCGGCGCTGCGGGCGCCGTGGTCGGATGACCGTCCGTGCACCGTGTCGCTCGAGGAGCTGCGCGACCTGGTCGGAGAGCAGACGCCGGGCGTGCTCGCCGAACTGCACGATGCGGGCTACACCCGGGCGAACGACGACGGCACCTGGACGGTTCCCAGCCCGGGCCTTCTGGCGCTCGCCCTCCAGCTCCGTGAAGCCGGCGTCGACATCGACCAGGCCGGCCACATCCGTGACGTGCTGCGCAAGCGTCTCGCCAAGGCCGTGGACGAGACCGTCGAGTTCCTGGTGGAACGGTGGAAGTCCGACCTCGGATCGGAAGGTGGACGTGACCGCCTGGCCACCACGCTGAGCGCACTGCGGCCGGTCGTCGGCGAAATGACGGGGTTGATCCTGGCTCGTGAAGTCGAACGTGCCCTGGGTGACCTGGTCACCTCGCGGGCCGCGGATCTCGCCCGCGCCGACCGCGCCGACTGACCCGGTTCGCGCGGATCGTCCCGACCGATCTGGCCCCGCCTCAGTCCGTCTCTTCCAACTTCCGGGCGTCGCGTTGCTCCCGCGCGCGTCGTGCCCCGAAGCTCCCCCGGGAGGAGGGAAGGTCGAACCGGTGTCGAACCAGGTCCATGGCGGTTTCGACACTGCTGTTGCCCGGTTCGACGCCGCAGCGTGCGGCACGCTCTTCGAGCGATGCGGGCCCGTACCTCGGCCGGTCAGCGCTTGGGCTTGCGTCCCACGAAGGCGCCGGACCGGGTGTGGATCCGCATGGAACCATCGACGAACGCCGTGTGGACGGCCTCGGCGAAGCGAGCGCGCGCGTCGGCCGAGGCGTCCGAGCCGGGAGGGAACGACAGGCCGTAGGCGACGACGGCGTCGGGGTCGTCGACGACGAGGTCGTTGTCGTACGCGTGCCAGGTGAGCTGTGCGAAGTGCTCACGTAGACGCTGTTCGCCGCTGTCGATGCCGAACACCTCGAACAGCTGCTCCGCGGTGCCACCGAAGCATGCCAACTTCACGTCGTTGATCTCTCGCATGTGCCCGTAACCGTTGGTCGACGCGAGCAGCACGCCGTCGGGCGTCAGGACGCGGGCGATCTCGGCCAGCGCCCGGTCCGGGTCGGGGACGTGGTACAGCATGTGGTTCGCAACCACGACGTCGAAGGCGCCGTCGTCGAAGGGCAGGCCTTGGACGTCGCACTCCCGGCCATCGACGGATGCGAACCCGGCAACACCTGCCCGCTCGACCGCTTCGGACACCATGCCCGGCGACAGATCGGTGAGCGTCAGCCGCAGCGAGCGCGTGAGCAGAGGCGCCTCCCAGAACCGGCCGCTCCCGCAGCCGCATTCGAGCACCGACGCTCCCTGTGGCCAATCGATCAACGCGGCTTCCCAGTGGTGGAACGGCACCGTCGCCGTCGCGAACTCACGGTGCAGGCGAGCCCGAGCGTCGAGGTTCTCACTCGTCGCGTACTGCTCGTCGCGCAGGTAGCGCTGGTCGCCGCCGGCGAACGCGTCACGTTTGTTCATGGAGCAATGGTGCCAGGCCTGCGACTCCCGCGGGAGCGTTGCTGATTCGAGCCGTGACGACGACTCCGGAGCGGCGATCTTGCTTCGCGCGGAGCATCCCCGGACACGCGAATCGATGACCGTCGTTCCGGTCAGCGCGTGGCCGTCACCCGCAGACCGCCGAACTCGCGGGCCCGACACACGGCATCGACGGCCGCGTGTTCGTCGAGCAAGCTCGTGTCGATCGCGTGCGGTTCCTGTGATCCGAGGTCGCTGAACTGCTGCCACAGCCGGCGGATCGGGCCGGTGGCGGCGAGTGGCGGATGTCCAGCCGACCGGGGTGGTTCATCGGCTCGCGCACGGGCGCGTGCCAGGCACGTCGCCAGGTCCGGGCGGATCACGACGTAGTCGCCGGTGATTTCCCGGTCGTCGAGCACGGCGGTGACCAGGTCGAGGTGCCAGGGGCCGATGATGCCGTCGACGACGACCTCATAGCCGCCCTTTGCCAGTGCGGCCGCGGACGACGCGACCGCTCGCAACACGGTGCGGTTCTGGTGGTCGGAGGCGGACTCCCACGGTGGGACGAACCCCGCGGTGATCGTCGTCCAGAACCAGTCTGCCTCGATGGTTGCCACCATCGGACCGAGTCGTGCCGCGACCAGCGGCGCGATCGTGGACTTGCCGGCGCCCGGCGGTCCCGTGACGATCAGCACCGACCGCGCTTCGCGGTCACTGCCAGCAGGCATCCGCTGAGTGTAGGAACGACGGGTCACCTGGGCCCCGGTGGGTTCGGACCGGTCGGGCCGATGGGCAGGCCGCGATTCGCCCCGCGCGCCCTCGACGATCGGGGCACCAGGTCGCGCACACGCATTTCGCGCCCCGAGGTTCGTCAGGACTTGTGGGGAATCGGCGTGATCCTGTCCCAGATGGCCATTGGCGGCGTCCGCCCATATTGTTCGGCTACGTTGCGAGCGTGATCCGGATGGTGGTGACGGACCTCGACGGAACGTTCTGGGATCGCACACTGACCGTTCCCGCGCCCCACCTCGAGGCCGTGCGGTGTCTCGACGAGCTCGGGGTGGAGGTGATGGTGGCCACCTCTCGTCGTAGACGGGTCGTCGCCGAGCACTTCGGTCGGGTCGGGTTTGCGCCGGCCGCGGTGGTGCTCGACGGGGCGATGGGTTTCGACCTTGCCGACGGGACGCGTTTCCACGACGCGGCCTTCACCGTCGAATCCTCGACCGAGGTGTTGGCGCGCTTCCGTGCCCGCGGGCTCGATCCGTGTGTGTACGTCGACCAGCCCGACGTCGACGTGATCGTGTCGCCGACCCCCGCCACGTCTGCCGCGCACCTCGCGTATCTCGGGGCTGTCGCCCGAACCGGGGACCTCGACCGCACCGTCGGCGCTCCCGGCGTGTACGGGTTCTCGGTCACGGGCCGTCCGCACACCGAACTGGTCGGACTCGCCGACGATCTGACCGTCCTCGGTGCCGAACTGA
>JBDZVK010000015.1:0-20906 GCA_040255725.1 Actinomycetota bacterium | reverse complement strand
TGACCGAGGCCGAATGGGACGCCGTGATCAAGGTGCACCTCAAGGGCACCTTCGGGCCGAGTCACTTCGCGGCCGCGTACTGGCGGGATCGTTCCAAGGCGGGCCACGAGGTCGACGCCCGCATCATCAACACCTCGTCGCCCTCGGGGATCTACGGCAACATCGGCCAGACCAACTACGGCGCCGCCAAGGCCGGGATCGCCGCGTTCACGATCATCGCCTCGATGGAACTCGCCCGCTACGGCGTGACCGTCAATGCGATCGCCCCCGCGGCGCTCACGCGCATGACCGAGAACCTCGGCATGGGCAAGGTCGACGAGGAGACCAAGGAGAAACTCTCGCCGAAGTGGATCGCGCCGATCGTGTGCTGGCTCGCGTCGCCCGAGAGCGCCTCGGTCACCGGTCGGGTGTTCGACGTGACCGGCGCGCAATTGGCGGTGACCGAGGGTTGGCACAAAGGTCCGACCGCCCCGGCCCGGCACGACCCCACCGAACTCGGCCCACTGGTCCTCGATCTGGTCGCGCAGGCCCGCCCGAACGCCGACATGTCCGGCCACGACCGGACCGAGGGCTGAGCCGTGCCGATCGATCCCGGAGCGGTCGGCGCGAAAGGCGAGACGAGCACCCGAAGCTGGGACACCCGTGACGTCATGCTGTACGCCCTCGGTGTCGGCGCGGGCATCGACGAGTTGGAGCTCACCACCGAGAACACCCAGGACGTCGAGTTGGTGACGCTCCCTTCCATGGCGGTGATCCTGGGCGGCGGCGGCATGAACGCGCTGCGCAACATCGGTTCGTTCAACCCGGTGCTGCTGGTCCACGGCGGCCAGTCGTTCCAGGTGCACGCGCCGATCCCGACGTCGGGAACGGTCACCAGTGAAGGAGAGGTGACCGCGATCTGGGACAAGGGATCGGGCGCGGTCGTCGAGGTCACCTCGTCGTCGCGGCTGGAGGGATCCGACGAGGTGCTCTTCACCAACGTGACGTCGATCTTCCTGCGCGGCGAGGGCGGCTTCGGGGGCGACCGGGGGCCGTCCGGGCCCAAGAACGAGCCGCCCGACACCGCGGCGAACCATCAGGTCGTGCTGTCGACCCGCGACGACCAGGCGCTTCTGTACCGCCTCTCGGGCGACCACAACCCGTTGCACTCCGACCCGGCGTTCGCCGCCGCGGCCGGATTCGACCGGCCGATCCTGCACGGACTGTGCACCTACGGGTTCACCTGCCGGGGGTTGATCCAGGGACTCTGCGACGGTGACGCGACGAGGCTCACCTCGATGGAGGGGCGCTTCTCGTCTCCGGTGTACCCGGGTGAGACGCTCACGGTGCGCATGTGGCAGACCGACGACGGTGAGGCCGTGTTCACCACGCACGGAGCCGACGACCGGGTCGTCATCTCCGCCGGCCGGACCACCTGGCGGGACTAGGATTCGTCTCCCGGCCCGTCGAAGGGGAGTTCTCGTTGGGGGATTCGTTCACCCATCTGCATCTGCACACCGAGTATTCGATGTTGGACGGTGCCGCGCGCGTCGCGGAGGTGGTGGCCGCCGCGGCAGCCGACGGACAGCCGGCGATCGGGATCACCGATCACGGCAACATGTACGGGATCCTCGACTTCTACCGGGCCTGCCACGACCACGGCATCAAGCCGATCCTGGGAACCGAGGCGTACCAGGCGTACGAGTCGCGCACCGAGCGACCGTCGCGCAAGGGACGCGTCGACGATTCGGGCGGCGACGTCGAGGGCAACCGCAAGCTGTACTACCACCTCACGCTCCTGGCCGAGAACGCGGCCGGGTACAAGAACCTCATCCAGCTCTCCAGCCGGGCCTACCTCGAGGGGTACTACTACAAGCCCCGCGTCGACTGGGAACTGCTCGACTCCCACCACGACGGCATCATCGCGACCACCGGCTGCCTGGGGGGCCAGGTGCTCCAGGCACTGCTCCGCGACGACTTCGACGACGCCCTCGCCAAGGCCGCGCGACTCCAGGACATCTTCGGCCGCGACCACCTCTTCGTCGAGCTGCAGGATCACGGACTCGCCGACCAGCGACGGACCAATCCGAAGCTGCTCGAGATCGCGCGGAAGCTGAAGGCGCCGCTGCTGGCCACCAACGACAGCCACTACACCCACCGCGGTGACGCGACGGCCCACGACGCTCTGCTGTGCGTGCAGACCGGTTCGTTGATGAGCGACCCGAACCGGTTCCATTTCGACGGCGACGAACACTTCCTCAAGTCCGCCGCCGAGATGCGAGACCTGTTCGCCGAGGTGCCCGAGGCGTGTGACAACTCGTTGTGGATCGCGGAGCGTTGCAACGTCGAGATCGAGTTCGGCAAGCCGCTGCTGCCCGATTTTCCCCTCCCCGAAGGCTTCACCGACGATGCCGACTACCTGCGCCACCTGACCTTCGAGGGCGCGAAGACCCGCTGGGGAAACCCGCTTCCCGACGACGTCGTCGAACGGCTCGCCTACGAGCTCGAGGTCATCGGGAACATGGGGTTCTCGTCGTATTTCCTGATCACGTGGGACCTGATCCGCCACGCGAAGACCAACGGGATCCGCGTCGGCCCGGGTCGGGGGTCCGCGGCGGGATGCGCGGTCGCGTACTGCCTGGCGATCACCGAGTTGGACCCGATCCGGTACGACCTGCTCTTCGAGCGGTTCCTGAACCCGAGCCGGATCTCGATGCCCGACATCGACATGGACTTCGACTCGCGCTGTCGCGACGAGATGATCCGCTACGCCGCGGAACAGTACGGCCGGGATCACGTCGCGCAGATCATCACGTTCTCCCAGATCAAGGCGCGCGCCGCCGTTCGTGACGCCGCCCGGGTGCTGGGGGAGCCCTACGCGGTGGGCGACCGGATCGCCAAGGCGATGCCGCCGCTGATCATGGGCCGTGACACGCCCCTGTACGCGTGCCTCGAGCCGCACCCCAAGTACGAGGACGGCTACAAGATGGCCAGCGAGCTACGCCAGATGTACGACGACGAACCCGAGTCGCGGGCGGTCATCGACGTCGCCAAGGGGCTCGAAGGGCTGCGTCGCCAGGACTCGATCCATGCCTCGGCGGTGGTGATCACCAAGGATCCCCTCACCGACATGCTCCCGATCCAACGCAAACCCGAGGCGGGCAAGGACCCCTCCGAGGCGCCGGTGGTCACCCAGTACGAGATGCATGGGGTCGAGGACCTGGGCCTGTTGAAGATGGACTTCCTCGGCCTACGGAACCTCGACGTGATCGCCGACGCGTTGGACGTGATCGAGGCCTTCCGCGGTGAAACGCTCGACATCGACCACATCCCCCTCGACGACCAGCCCACCTACGACCTGCTGCAGACCGGCGAGACGATCGGGGTGTTCCAACTCGAGGGCGGGCCGATGCGGGCGCTGGTCCGATCGCTCGCCCCGACGACCTTCGAAGACGTCGCCGCGTTGATCGCGCTGTACCGGCCCGGGCCGATGAGCGCGAACATGCACAACGACTACGCGGATCGCAAGAACGGCCGCAAACCCATCGAGTACCTGCATCCCGACGCCGAAGAGGTCCTCGCCGGCACGTACGGGCTGATGATCTACCAGGAGTCGGTGATGCGGATCGCACAGCGCTTCGCCGGCTACTCCCTCGCCGAGGCCGACAACCTCCGCAAGGCCACCGGCAAGAAGATCCGCGAGTTGATCCAGGCCGAACGCGCCAAGTTCGAACAGGGCTGCGAGGACACCGGGTACGGCCGCGAACTGGGCAAGGCGTGGTTCGACATCATCGAACCCTTCGCCGACTACGCGTTCAACAAGTCCCACTCCTACGGCTACGGGCTGATCAGCTACCAGACCGCGTACCTCAAAGCGAACTACCCGGCCGAGTACTTCTCGGCGCTGCTCACCAGCGTCAAGACCAACCTCGACAAGGCCGCGGTGTACCTGGCCGAATGCCGGGCCATGGGCCTCGAGGTGCTGGTGCCCGACGTGAACCGTTCCGCGTCGGACTTCGTCCCGATCCGGACCGACGACGGGAAGGTGGTCATCCCGTTCGGGCTCTCGGCGGTGCGCAACGTCGGCGAGGGGATCGTCCAGAAGATCATCGCCGAGCGGGACGAAGGAGGCCCCTTCGCGGACTTCTACGACTTCTGCGACCGGGTGGACCCGTCCGCGCTCAACAAGAAGGCGGTCGAATCGCTCGTCAAGGCCGGTGCGTTCGATTCGCTCGGGCATCCCCGCCAAGGCCTCGTGCTGGTGGCCGAGGCGATCGTCGACAAGGCCATCGCCCGACGGCGGGAGCGCGACCAGGGCGTGATGAGCCTCTTCGAATCCGGTGGCGGCGACGATGCCGTCGGGGTGTTCGACGATCACGACGCGATTCCCGACATGGACTTCGACAAGAAGACCAGGTTGGCCTTCGAGAAGGAGATGCTCGGGCTGTACGTGTCGGACCATCCGCTCATGGGCGCCGAGGAGGCCCTCAGCCGTCGCACCGAGTCGGCGCTCGACGAGCTGGCCGAACTCTCCGACGGGACGACCCGCACCGTGGGCGGGGTCATCACGGGTCTGCAGCGCAAGTACACGCGCAAGGGCGACCTGATGGCGGTGTTCACGCTCGAGGACCTGCGCTCGTCGATCGAGGTGATGGTGTTCCCCAAGACGATGGCCGCGATCGGCCATCTGCTCGCCGACGATTCGGTGATCGTCCTCCGGGGGCGGCTCGACAAGCGTGACGACACGCCCAAGTTGATCGCCGTCGACGTGCAACCCTTCGACGGGATCGTCGACGGCGCCCCGCCGCTGCGCATCCAGGTGCAACCGGGCCAGCTCGACGAGACCCGGCTCATCCGCCTCAAGGGCCTGCTGAGTGAGTTCCCGGGCGAGTCGCGGGTGTTCGTCCATCTGGGCGAGACCGACGTGCTGCGGCTGCCGGTGCGCTACTGCGTCGAGCACGCCCCGCCGCTGGTGTCGGAGGTGCGGGTGCTGCTCGGGGCCGACTCGGTCCTGGGTTAGCCGGCGCGGATGTCGGGGAAGGGGCGCGCCTCCTCGAGCTCGTGGGCGAGCCCGAGCAGGGTCGCCTCGTCACCCCAGGCGGCCGAGAACTGGACCGAGCCGGGCAACCCGTCGTCGCCGAGCGGCGTGGGCAGCGCGATCGCCGGTCCGCCGCACACGTTGTTGACCGGCGTGAAGCCCACATACGCGGACATCCGGTCGAACAGCTCGTCGAAGTCGAGACGCGGATCGAGGTACCCGAGCTTCGGGGTGGGGTGGTTCAGGGTGGGGCTCAGCACGACGTCGTGTCGGGTGAACATCGCGTCGTAGTCGGCGCGTGCGGCACGAAGCCGCCGGACCGCGCCGACGGTCGCCGTCCGGTGCGCGTGCCATTTGGCCTGCAGACCCCGGGTGACCGGGTCGAGCCGTTCGGGGTGGAAGTGCCCCCGGTGACCGAGCTGCTCGGAACGGGCCATGAGCACCGCCATGAACGCCCAGAACAACGTGAAGTCCTCGGTGAAGTGCCGACCCGTCGGAAGGGTCACTTCCTCGACCCGGTGTCCGAGTTCCTCCAACAGCGCCGCGGTCGCCTCGGTGCGGGCGATCGTCGATGCCTCGACGGTGGCACCGGTCGGTGACACCCGTGCCATGCCGATGCGCAGCCGGCGTTTCGCCGGCCCGGTGACCAGTCCGACCCGGGGGAGACGTCGGTTCGCGTAGGTGCGTTCCATGGCGGCCAGGTGGTGGGCCGCGTCGCGCACGGTGCGGCAGAGTGCTCCTTCGGCCGACAGGTTGACGGGGAGTTGCCGTGCGCCGGGTCGGTCCCTGGTCCGCCCCCGGGTCGTCTTGAGGCCGACCAGGCCGTTCGCCGCCGCCGGGATCCTGATCGACCCGCCGCCGTCGTTGCCGTGAGCGATCGGCACCGCGCCCGAGGCCACCAGCGCGGCCGAGCCTCCCGACGACGCCCCGGCGGAGTACTCGGGGTTCCACGGGTTGTGGGTCGCCGTGCCGTCGACGAACTCGGTGCTGGCGGTCAGGCCGAACTCGGGCATGGCCGACTTGCCCAGGATCACGAACCCCTGCGCGACGTACTGCTCCGCGGGGGCATTGGAGTGTTTCACCGGAACCGGGTCGATCGCCGCGGAGCCGTGGCAGGCCGGCATCCCGGCGATCTCGACGTTGTCCTTGAGGAACGACGGCACCCCGGCGAACGGGCCGTCGGCACCCGGTCGGACCACGCGCGCCGCAGCGCGGGCCTCGTCGAACGCGGAGTGGGCAACCGCCCCCAGGGAGCCGTCGACCCGTTCGACCCTGGCGATCGCCGCTTCGGTCGCTTCGAGGGCCGAGACCTCACCGTTGGCGATGCGCGCCGCGACCCCGACGGCATCGTCGTGCCCGAGTGCGTCGCCGCCGAAGGTGTGGACCGGGGCGTTCATGGTCGGACGATGATCCCACACGGCCACATCAGCGCAGACGACTGCCGAACAACTCGATCACCTCGTCGAGCGCCGCGCGGGTCGGATGCCCGGGTTCGTCGACGAGTTCTTCGGTGAGTACCGAGTGCGCCGCCGGCGCGAACCCCCACTCGTTGCCCGGTGACGAATCGATCTCGATCGCCCGGAAGTTCTCGCCGAGTCCACGGCGCAGCGACTCGAAACGCTCGGCCGGGCACAGCCGGTCGTTCGTGAAGCGGAGTCCGAGCACGCAGAGACCCTCGGCCTGCACCCGTTCGCTGATGGCCGCCATCTCGCCGGCGTCGATCCCGATGTCGGCCCGGTGCTTCGCGGTGAGCGTGGCGGGCAGACCGGGTTGGGAGAGTACCGGGGCGATCACGGCATCGTCGAGGGTCATGGCCAACGCGAATCCGCCGGTGAAGCACATCCCGACCACGCCCACACCCGGCCCGCCGCAGCGTCGATGCTCGTCCGCGGCCAGTGCCCGCAACCAGCGCACCACCGGTGAGGTGCGGCCCCGGGCCAACAGAGTGAACTCCGACGAGATGCACACCCTGGCGAGCGTGCCGAGCATGGTGCCTCTCGAGGGAGCACGTCCGGGGGTGCCGAAGAGTTGTGGCAGGACCGCGGTGTAGCCCTCGTCGGTCATGCGACGGGCGAATGCGATGACCGCCGGGGTGATCCCGGGGATCTCGGCCATGACGATCACCGCCGGCCCCGCGCCGCCCCGGTACACCGGACGGGTGGTGCCATCCGCGGTGAACGTCTCGAGGGCGAAGCCGGCGATCTCGGGTTGCATGCCTGCGCAGGCTACTGCCCACGCGTTTCCTAGGATCGCCGGACGTGAGTGTCCTCGCCGAACCGGCCGCGTCCCCGGCCCGGGGACTGGGCGGCGCCGTGCGCGATGCGCTCCCTCTGCTGGTGAGCATTGCGCTCCTGCTGATCGGCAGCGGGCTCACCGGCACGCTCCTCGGCGTGCGGGCCGGCATCGAAGGCTTCCGCCCCGGCGTGATCGGGACGGTGCTCGCGGGGTACTACCTCGGCTACGTCGGCGGCTCGTACTTCGCGCCGGCGGCAATCGGACGCGTCGGCCACGTACGGGTGTTCGCCGGGTTGGCGGGACTGGCGTCCGCCGCCGTGCTGCTGCACATCGTGCTCATCGACCCGGTGAGCTGGTTCGTGCTGCGCGTGGTGGTCGGGCTGTGCGTGTCGGCGCTGTACGTGGTGTGCGAGACGTGGCTGAACGGGGTGACCACGAACCGTTCACGCGGGAGCCTGTTCGCGATCTACATGGCGGTGGTGTCGGCGTCGCTGCTCGGGGGACAGATCGTCTATGCCGTCGTCGGTGCCAGGGGCTTCGAACCCTTCGTCATCGCGTCGGTGCTCGTGTCGCTCGCCGTGGTGCCGGTGTCGTTGTCGGTGTTCCCCGCACCGGCGCCACCTCGTCCTGAACCGGTGTCGGTACGGGTGATCTCGAAGGTCGCGCCGCTGGCGGTGGTCGGCACCGCGATGGCGGGACTCATCGGCGCGGCGATGTTGACCGCCGGTGTCGTCTACGCCAACCAGGCCGGGTTCGATCGCGGCGCCACCGGCGCGTTCGTCGGCGCCGCGCTCGCCGGCGGGGTGGCCCTGCAGGTCCCGCTCGGGAGGTGGTCCGACCGGGTCGATCGCCGCATCGTGATCGCGGTGGCGGCCCTGACGGCAGGGGTGATCGCGGTGGTGGCGTCGCAGGTGGCGACCGATCGTCGCCTCGTCCTCATCGCCCTGACCACGGTCGCCGGGGGGACGGCGTTCCCGATCTACTCGCTGAGCGTCGCCCACCTGAACGACTACATCGACGACGACCTCAAGGTCGCCGCGGGCGCGAAGGTCGTGCTCGTCAACGGGATCGGCTCGATCATCGGTCCGGTCGTGGGCAGCCTCGCCATCGGGCAGATCTCGCCGGGGAGCCTCTACCTGGTCATCGCCGTCGCCTACGGCACCGTCGGAGCCCATGCGTTGTACCGCATGACCCGACGCGAAGCCGCGGAGGAGCATCAGCGGGCGGACTTCGTGCCGGCCGTCGTCGGCGTGGGTCCGACCACGGTCATGGGAGGTGAGGGTGACGACGGCGAGCGGTTCCCGGTCGAGTCGGGCGAAGCGCCGTTCGACGACGACCTGGTGGTGCACTACACCGAACAGGGAGCCGGGCCTCCCGTGGTGCTGGTCGGCGACGCGCTCGGTGAGGAAGGGGACGTCTGGGGGGAGCTGCTCCGACCGTTGGCGGCCGACGGTTTCCGAGTGGTCGCGCCGTCGCTGGGGACGCGCCACGAAGCCGACGAAGCAGCCGATGCCGTGCTCGCGGTCCTCCGGTACCTGGAGCTGGGATCCGCGACCTTCGTCGGTTACAGGTCGGGCTCGGCGATCGCTTCGGACCTCGCCGCGGACAACGCCGACCGGTTCGACGCGCTGGTCCTGCTCACCGACCCCGAATCGGTCGACGAACTCGCGCTCGGTCTCGAACTGGGTCGTTCGACGCTCGTGATCGACGCGGCCGAGCTGGCCTCGTCACCCGAGGACGTGGCCGACGACATCGCCGAGTTCGCCCGGCCGATCGCGGCGACGATCGCGGTGCAGTGGGAGACCGGCCGATTCGATGCGGTGGACGTCGACGACGACCGGTCCGATGTGGGATGACGCCGTCAGTCGTCGGTCGCGCGGGGTGGGGAGATGAGCACCGGGCACGGTGCCTCTCGGGCGACCTTCTCGGAGACCGAGCCGCCGAAAAGGCGCCGCCACGCCCCCTTGCCACTCGACCCGATCACGATCAGGTCCACGTGGGTCCGTTCCGCTTCGGCGACGATCGCCCCTGCCGCGTCGTCCCCGGAGGGGATGAGGCGGGTCTCGAGGGTGTCGCCCTCGGTCAGCTCCGAGTTGTCCAGCGCATCGACGGTGCGCTGCAGGGCCGCTCGGCCTCCCTCGACCGACTCGGCGAAGTCGGCCGTCGCCTCTTCCTCGGTGAGCAGCGGGCCGGCGAAGCCGCTCGCGGTCATCATGGGGTCCTCACGTTCGGGGATCACCATCGCCAGCACCACCTCGATACCGGGCGTGAGCAGTTCGAGGGCTCGGTGGGCACCGTCGATCGCGGCGTCCGACCCGTCGGTCGTGACCATCACCTTCACCGCACCACCTCCGTCAGCTTCCTCGACGAGTGCATCACCGCCGAGTGTACGTTCCCGATCGCCGGCCGGCGGAACGACTACTGCAGACCGGCGAAGCGACCGCCGTCGATCGGCAGCGACACGCCCGTGACGAACCGGGCCGCATCCGAGCAGAGGAACGCCGCGACCCGGCCGAAATCATCCGGGTCGCCGAGCTCACCGACCGGGACGGCCGCCGCCAGGGCGCCCCGGTCGGCAGCACCGAGATCGTCGAGCCGGGGGGTGTCGTGCAGACCGGGCTGCAGGTTGTTGACCGTGACCCCGTCGGCGGCCACCTCCCGGGCGAGGGTCTTGGCGAACGCCGTCGCCCCGGCGCGGGCGACGTTCGACAGGATCAGGTTTCCGGCCGGTTCGCGTACGGTCGCCGACGTGATCGCCAGCACCCGGCCCCACCTGCGGTCGCGCATCGCCGGGACGGCCGCTTCGCACATGGCCACCGTCGAGAGCAGATTCAGATCGAGGGCGTCCCGATAGGCGGGGAACGGCGTCGAGGCGAACGTGCCGGCGGGCGGGCCACCGGCGTTGCACACGAGGATGTCGACGCCGCCGAGGGCCTCGTCGGCCGCGGCGACGAACCCGGTCGCCCCCTCGGGGGTGGAAAGGTCCGCGACGATCGGGGCCACGTCACCGTCGACGGACGCCGCTGCCGAATCCAGGCGTTCAGGGTCGCGTCCGCAGAAGGCGACCCGCACCCCTTCGGCCGCCAGGGCGCGCACGACCCCCAGGCCGAGACCCGACGACCCTGCTGCCACCGCGGCCCGTCGGCCCTGCAATCCCAGTTCCATGTCGGAGCACGCTACCGCTCCGCCGAGGTGCGGCGGCTCCGCTCCCCGTGAGCCTCTTCGAGACCACTCAGCGAGATCCCACCGGACTGGGCGAACAGCGCGAAGAGGATCACACAGCACACGATGCCGAGCAGCGCCGCGATGACCAGCGCCAGTCCGAGTGCGAGCAACCACTCCGAGATCGCCACGTCGGTGAACACCCACAGGCCCAGCAGCACGAGGTGGAACACGACCATCGCGGCGACCAGGGTCGCCAGGCCTCCGAGTGCGCGGAGCGCGATGCGGTCCATGAACGGCATCAACATCCGCAGCCCGTGGAGGATCAACCGTTCCCGATCCATGCGGGAGCGACCCGCATAGCGGTTGCCCCGCGGACAATCGACGAAGACGACCGGCACCCGGAGACTGATGAACGTCGACGAGTAGCACAGATCGAAGTACGGGTGGTGGAGCAGACTGTGGACGACGGAGCCCCGGTAGGCGGCGAAGTTCCCACTCTGGATCGTGGTGCCGGTCAGGATGCGGAAGAGCACCTTGAAGAGGCGGTAGAACACCTTGAACATCGCGGATTCCTGACGCCTCGTCCGCGCGGCCAACACCACGCGGGCCGGGCCGGCATCGGGCTCGACCAGCGCGTCGAGCAGTCGGGGAATGTCCTCGGGGCGGTCCTCGCCGTCGGCATCGAGGGTGAGCACCAGGTCATCGGCCGAGATCCGTTCACTCTGAGTCCGCAGCCCGAACACGAGGCCCCGTTGGTGGCCGAGATTGAACGGCGGGACGACCACGTCGACGTCTTCGCAACCGGTGAGTCGGTCCATGTCGGGATCCTGACCCGCGGCGTCGTCGACCACCACGAAGCGGACCACCGCGGCGGCGGTCGTCTGCCGGGACGACAATTCGCAGATGATCTCCTCGCGTAGCCGGAGGAACGACGGCACGTCGTGATAGCAGGGCGTGACGATCCAGATGCTCTCGGAAGTCGTCGCCGTGGAGTCCACCTGCTCAACCCGATCTCATCGAAAACGGTGCGCCAGGGCGCGCCCAGAAGGCTCGAACGCACAACGGTCCACGCTAATCTACCAGGCCATGCCGCTCCCAGGCTCCGCCCTCTGACCGTGCGGCCCGGGGGGAAGGGCTCGAATTTCGGAAGTCTCCAAGCCTTTCTGATCCTGTCGTTGGCGTGCCTGATCTTCATGTGGCAGCCCATCTCCTCGGGCGAGTACTTCGGTGCCGGCGACGTGTCGGGACTGGCCTCGGTGGTCCGACCCGACGGCGCCGACCCCGGCCCGCTTCCCCAGATCGACGTGACGATCCAGATGCTTCCCTGGACCGACTTCACCGTGGATCAGGTGCGGTCGGGCAAGCTGCCGACCTGGAATCCCTACAACAACTCCGGGGTTCCGCATCTGGCGAACATCCAGACGGCCGCGTTCTCGCCGTTCCACGTGCCCTTCTACGTCCTGCCGATGCGCCTGGCGCTGCTCGTCTCGAGCTACCTGATGTCGATGACCGCCGGCATGCTCACCTACGGACTGCTGCGCCATCTGCGAGCGTCGCATCTCGCGGGAGTGATCAGCGCGCTGGCGTACATGTTCTGCGGGTACATGGTCTTCTGGCACGGCTGGCCACTGGCCGCCGTCGCGGCGTTCGTTCCCGGGTTGGTGTGGGCGTCCAGCGCGCTGGTGCGCGCCGCCGACTGGCGGCGGTCGGTGACCAGCGGCTGCGCCGTGATGGTGACGGTGGCGGGCATGGTCGTCACCGGACATCCCGAGACGATGTTCTTCGGGTTGTTCCCGGCCGTGGCATGGAGCGCCGCATGGCTCGTCGGCCGGCGGGTCGGCGTGCGGACCTTCGGGGTGAAGATGGCGCAGCTCGCCGGCGCGGGTCTCGCGGGCGCTGCCCTGTCGGCGGTACAGCTCCTCCCGTTCCTCGAGTATCTCTCCCAGAGCCCTACTGCGCAGAGCCGGACCATCCAGGGGTTCCATTCGCCGCGTTGGCTGAGCGTCCAGGCCTTTCCCCTCGCCCACGGTTCCCCGGCGATGGACTATGTGGGGCCGTACAACTTCGCGGTCGGCTTTCACGAGACCATGATCCTCTACGTCGGATTCGTGGCGCTCTCACTGGCGGCGTTCGCGCTGGTGTCTCCACTGTGGACCCGGAAGCGGACGCCCCTGCTGTTCGGGCTGGTCCTGGCGGTGACCTTTGCGTACGTGTTCGACGTCGCCGGCTTCGGCCGGCTGGTGAGCTCACTTCCCGTCGTCGATCTGGCGATTCCGAGCAGGAGCGGAAGCGTCTGGGCGTTGTGTGTGTCGGTCCTGGCCGGGCTGGGCGTCGACGCGCTGCGCTCGGCACCCGCTCCTGGCGCCGAGCGGCGACGGCGCCGGCTCGTCACGGCGGTCGCTGTTGCGTCGTCGGGGGCGCTCGCCTCTCTCGGCTACCGGGCATGGCACATCTACGAGTACATGGACTACGGAACCGCCGCGCTCAGATCCCTGGCGTCGCGGACCCTCGTGCATCATCTCGTGTTCGTGGGCGTCGTGGGGACGATCGGCATCGGTTGTGCCGTGACCGTCGCATCGAGCCGACTCGAGCCGGTGAGGCGGGCCGCCGCCGTGGGCCTGGTTCTGATGGTCTTCCTGGAGGGCGGCTTCCTCCTGCGCGGTCAGAACGCGTCGGTCCCGGCCGAGAAGTTCAGGAACTTCGCTCCCCGCGTCCACCAGATCGCGGAGGAGATCGGCGACAATCAGGCCCTCTGGATCGATCGAGCGCATCTGCTTCCCGACGTCAATCTCTGGGTCCCGACCTCGACCCCGGACAACTACGACGTGATCGGTATCGCCACCTATGACCGTCTGTACCGCGAGTTGCTGCGTCCACCGGAAGCCATCACGATCGGCGGCGCCCATCTGGGGATGCTGTCGGGCCCGTACGATCCGGTCGACACCCACGCATTGCAGGTGCTCGGTGTGCGCCGGATCGTCACGGCCCGCGGCTACCCCTTCGCCGACGGCGTCCACCTCGCTGCCAGGGCCGACAAGACCCGGGTCGACGGCGGCGGCACCTACTCGTTCCGCTGGCGATCGGTCGCGCCGCGCGAGCTCGTCGTCTACGTCGAGGGCGCGCCGCCGGGAACGACCCTCGAGGCGACGGTCACCGTGGAAGGATCCGAGGAGACCATCGAACGCGAGCTCGAGATCCACGGAACGCTCGCCGTGGCCGAGCTTCCCGATGGGATTCCCGACACCGGAAAGATGTTCGTGAACCTGCGCTGGCCCGGTGGGGTGGAAGGCGGCGCAGCGCCGGCGACGATCACCGGCGCCACCCTGGTGAACACCGCGACCCCGGGCCTGGAACTGGTCGACTCGAACGACGGCTACCAGATCTTCTCGGTACCGGGTCCCTCGGGGTTCTTCACGTCACCGGCAGCGACCGAGCACGTCGTCTCGAACCAGGCCGCGTTCGACCGGGTGACCGATCCCTCTTTCGATCCTTCGACGACGGTCGTCGTCGAAGGAGACGGCGAGGGCTCGTCCGGCCGATCCCACCGGGTCGCCGGACGGGTCGAGGTGGAACACTTCGAGCCTCGGGATGCTTCGGTGGTGGTGCACCGGACGTCCCCTGGTTACGTGGTGTTCCACCAGAACGACTATCCGGGTTGGCGGGCCACGGTCGACGGTGAGCGCGTGCCGATCGAGCGCGCCGACAGCACCTACATGGCGGTGAAGGTCCCCAGTGGCACGTCCACGGTCCGGTTCCGCTTCGAGTCCTCATCGGTCGTGATCGGGGCGTGCGTCTCGATCGCGGCCATGCTCTGCGGCCTCGGCGCATTCGTCGCGACCCGGATCCGCGGCCGGCGGTGCCCGTGACCCTTTCGCAGACGTCCGGCGAGGCCCTGGAGACGCCGAGGCGGCGCCTCCCGTATCTTCCCGCGCTCGAGGGCCTTCGTGGCTTCGCGATCTTCGCCGTGATGGCCGTGCACACCGGCATCTACGTGGCGCCCGGCGCGGTGGACTACCTGGTGCCCGGTGCACTCATCGTGATGCCGCTGTTCTTCGGTCTCAGCGGCTTCCTGATCACGGTCCTGTTGCTGATCGAGTTCCACGAACACGGACGAATCGACGTGGTCCGATTCCTGAAGAACCGGGCGCGTCGTCTCTACCCGCCGCTCCTTCTGATGTTGGGCGCACACGGGCTGCTCGTGTGGTATTACCAGCGTCCACTCCGGCTGGAATTCCAACAGGATCTCTGGATCGTCCTCCAGGGGCTCAACTACAAGTACTCGATCCACGGACAAGATCCGGTGCTCGGCTGGGATGTCAAGATCCTGTGGAGCCTCACGGTCGAGGCACAGTTCTACATCGTCTGGCCGATCCTGCTCGCGCTGCTCCTGAACCACGTGCGCGCCGTGAAGCGGATCGTGACCGTGCTCGTCGTACTCGCGGGCGTCGCCACGGTCGCCCGCAGTCTGGAGTACCACTGGTGGCAGGACTGGGAAGCCGTCTACTACCGGACCGAAGGGCGCTTCGACGCGTTCTTCCTCGGGGGTGGGCTCGCGTTTCTCTGGATGCACCGCAGGCTGCCGATGGCGGTCGTCCGTCGCCTGTCGTGGGGCTGTTGGATCGTCTTCCTCGTCGGTTTCTGGCTGGTGCGCGTCGAGGACGGATTCATGTACTCGTGGGGGTTCCTCCTGTTCACCGTGGCGTCCATGATCATGATCGGTGCCTCCCTCGACAACGGGTTCATCATCTCCCGCTGGTTGTCGTGGCGACCGCTCCGTCTGGCAGGTCGGGTCAGCTATTCGTTCTACATCGTGCACATGCAGGTGTTCTTCTGGGTGGTCCTGGAGCGGAGCTACCTGTCGGCCGTCCAGAAGATCGCGCTGAGTTGGTCGGTGACCCTGGTGGCGGGCAGCGCCGTGTTCTGGTTCGCCGAACGTCCGTTCCTGTCGCCTCGACGAAAACGGCTGGCGCCGACCTGACTCGGTTGCATGAATATGCAAACGTGTGTATGATCCTCGGATGGCCACGACGTCCAGGGTCGGCATCATCGGCGCCTCCGGGTACACCGGCGCGGAACTGCTCCGGCTGCTCAGCGCCCATCCGCACTTCGAGGTGGTCTTCGCCACCGGTGATTCCCAGGCCGGGAACCGGGCCGCGACGCTGTACCCGTCGCTGACAGCCACCTACCCGGATCTGACCTACGCCGCTTGGGACCCCGACCTGCTCGCCGACGTGGATCTCGTGTTCTGCGCCCTTCCCCACGGCGCGTCCCAGGCGCTCATGCCCGCGCTGGTCGACGCGGTCGACCACGTGATCGACCTCGCGGCCGACTTCCGCCTCCACGACGCGTCGCTCTACCCGCAGTGGTACGGCGCCGACCACGCCTGCCCCGAGCTCCTCGACCGCTTCGTGTACGGGCTGCCCGAACTCTTCGCCGACGAGCTGCGCGACGCCCGGCACGTGGCCGTGCCCGGGTGCTATCCGACCACGTCGGTCCTGCCACTCGCCCCGTTGTCGCGGGCCGGACTGGTCGCCGCCGAGCCGATCATCGTCGACGCGGCGAGCGGGGTGTCGGGCGCAGGTCGGTCACCCAAGGCGACCACCCACTTCGGCGCGGTCGACGAGAACTTCTCCGCCTACGGCGTGTTCGACCACCGTCACACCCCCGAGATCGAACAGACCCTTGGCACCCAGGTGCTGTTCACCCCGCACCTGGTGCCCATGAACCGGGGCATCCTCACCACCTGCTACGCACGCCCGGCGAACGACTCGGTGACGGGTGACGACCTGCGCGGGGCGCTGCACGACGCCTACGACGCGGCCACGTTCGTGACCGTCGTCGACGACCCGCCCCACACCAAGGCCACCCTGGGTTCGAACGTCGCCCATGTGTGGGTGGGTCTGGACGACCGCACCGGCTGGGTGGTCGCCATGGGAGCGCTCGACAACCTCGTCAAGGGCGCCTCCGGTCAGGCGCTGCAGTGCGCCAACATCGTTTCCGGGTTCGACGGAGCACTCGGCCTGCCGACCGTGGGGATGATGCCGTGAGCGTGACCGCTGCGGCCGGCTTCGTCGCCGCCGGGGGAACCTGTGGCCTCAAGGACTCCGGCGACCCGGACCTCGCCCTGGTCGCCACGGCCGACGGTGAACCGGTCGCGACCGCGGCCGTGTTCACGTCCAACGAACTCACCGCCGCGCCCGTGGCCACCTCGCACGCCCACCTGGCGGCCACGGGTGGACACGCCTGCGCGGTGATCTGCAACAGCGGCAACGCCAACGCGGCCACCGGGTCGAAGGGGCGGGCCGACGCCGAAGCGATGTGCGAATCGGTCGCCCGGCACCTCGCCCGGCCGGCCGACGAGGTCCTGGTGTGCTCGACCGGGCTGATCGGGATCCCCCTCCCGGTCGACACGGTGCTCGCCGGGGTCCCCGACCTGTTCGCCGCCCGCGGCGCGACGCCCGGTCACGGGGCCGCGGCGGCCGAGGCGATGCGCACCACCGACACCCACCGCAAGGAGGCGGTCGCCGCCGCGGGGCCGGCGACCGTCGGCGGCATGGCCAAGGGTGCGGCGATGCTCGCCCCGAACATGGCCACGATGCTGGCGGTGTGCACCACCGACGCCGAGGCCTCGCCCGAAGTCCTCCGGCGGGTCCTGAAGGCGGCCGTCGATGCCTCGTTCAACGTGCTCGACGTGGACGGCTGCACCTCGACCAACGACACCGTGATCCTCATGGCCTCCGGTGCGGCCGGGCCCGTGGACACCGATGCCCTCCAGGCCTCGGTCACCGAGGTGTGCACGAACCTGGCCGGCCAGATGGCCGGCGACGCCGAGGGCGCCACCAAGACCGTGCGCGTCGAGGTCACCGGGGCCCCCTCGGACGCCGATGCCGCCGCCGTCGCCCGGGCGATCGCCCGGAGCCAACTCGTCAAGTGCTCGTGGTACGGCGAGGACCCCTACTGGGGACGCATCGCCAGCGAAGCCGGCAGCGCGGGCGTGCGGTTCGATCCGGCGTCCACGACCATCGGTTACGGCGGGATCACCGTCGCCGAGGGCTGCGTCGCCGTCGACCACGACGCCGCTGCGGTCGCCGCCCACATGGCCGGGCGTGACCTGCTGGTCGGCGTCGACCTCGGCCTCGGCGAGGGCGCCGCGCACGTGTTGACCAACGACCTCACCCACGCCTACATCGACGAGAACATGGGGACGTCGTGAGCGACTTCGACGCCGCCGACCGGGCCGCCGTCCTCGTCGAGGCACTGCCCTACATCCAGCGTTTCCGTGACGCGGTCGTGGTGGTGAAGTACGGCGGCAACGCCATGGCCGACGAGGCCACCACCCGGCGTCTCGCCGAGGACGTCGTGCTGATGCGGGCGGTCGGGCTGCGCCCGGTCCTCGTCCACGGTGGCGGACCCCAGATCGGCGAGTTCACCGAACGCCTCGGCATGACCCCCGAATTCCGCGACGGCCTGCGGGTCACCGACGCCGAGACCCTCGAGGTCGCCCGGATGGTGCTGGTGGGAAAGGTCAACCGCGACCTGGTCGCGGCCCTCAACGTGCACGGACCGGTCGCGGTGGGCGTGGCCGGCGAGGACGCCGGACTGATCGCGGCGGAACCCCGTGACCCGTCGCTGGGTTTCGTCGGCGACGTGTCCGAGATCAATCCCTCGGTGCTGCACAGTCTGCTCGCCGAGGGGCTCATCCCCGTGGTGTCGACCATCGGAGCCGACGCCGAAGGACAGGCCTACAACATCAACGCCGACTCGGTCGCCGGGGCGTTGGCCGCAGCGATCGGCGCCTCCAAGCTCGTGTACCTGACCGATGTGCCGGGCCTGCTCACCGACGTGGGCGACCCGGATTCGCTCATCCCGCGGATCGGCGTGTCCGACGTCGACGAGCTCGTCGCCCGGGGCGCCGTCGCCGGCGGCATGATTCCCAAGATCTCGGCCTGTGTCGACGCCGTGCGGGCCGGGGTGGGCAGCGTCCACATCCTGGACGGCCGTCGCGCCCACGCGTTGCTGCTGGAACTGTTCACCGACGCCGGTGTCGGCACGATGATCGCACCCGACCGGGGAGTGACCGATGCCCTTTGAACCCGGTGGACCTCTGATGACCACCTTCGGTCCGACGCCGGTCACCTTCGTCCGCGGAACGGGAGTCGAACTGTTCGACGCCGAGGGCAAACGGTATCTCGACCTGCTCGGCGGACTCGCCGTGACCGCGCTCGGCCACTGCTACGGACCCGTCGCCGACGCCATCGCCGCCCAGGCGCACGAGTTGGTCCACGTGTCGAACCTGTTCGGCAACGCCAACCACGAAGCTGCCGCCCGGCAGCTCGACGCATTGATCGGTGGCGGTGGACAGGTGTTCTTCACCAACTCCGGCGCGGAGGCCAACGAGTGCGCGATCAAGCTCGCGCGGCGGTTCGGAGGCCGGGGTCGCCACGTGGTGGTGAGCGCGTACGGCTCGTTCCACGGCCGCACGCTCGCGACGTTGCACGCCACCGGCCAACCCGACAAACACGAGGCGTTCCAGCCGCTGCCCGAGGGCTTCCGCCATGCGGCGTGGAGCGACCTCGGGGCGCTCGAAGCCGCGCTCGATCCGACGGTCGTCGCCGTGCTGCTCGAGCCGGTCCAGGGCGAGGGCGGCGTGAACCCGGCGACCGCGGAGTATTTCCGTGGCGTGCGGAAGCTCTGTGACGAGCGCGGCCTGCTGTTGATCGCCGACGAGATCCAGACCGGGCTGGGACGGACCGGTGAATGGTTCGGGTGCGACCATTTCGGAGTCCACGCCGACATCGTCACGGTCGCCAAGGCCCTGGGGAACGGCTTTCCGGTCGGCGCCTGCTGGGCCCGCGCGGAGGTGGCCGACGTGTTCGAACCCGGTGACCACGGCACGACCTTCGGCGGACAACCCCTAGCGGCAGCCGCGGCCCGGGCCACGCTGAGTGCCCTCGTGGCCGAGGACGCGCCGGCGAAGGCCCGTCGCGCGGGCGCCCACCTGACCGAGGCGCTGCTCGCCCTCGACGGGGTCGCATCGGTGCGCGGCCTCGGCCTGTTGTTGGGCGCCGAACTCGAAGACGGCCTCGACGCCCGGACGGTGACCCGGGCCGCGCTCGACGCCGGGCTGGTCGTGAACGCGGTCCGGCCGACGACCTTGCGGTTCGCTCCCAGCCTCCTCATCACCGACGCGGAGATCGACGAGGCCGTCGACGTGCTCGCCGGCGTACTCGAAGGGCAGGGATGATGCGTCACCTGTTGGAGATCGACGATCTCGACGTCGACGAGTTGCGCGCGATCGTCGGCTACGCCGGCCGGACGGCGGAACCGGTGCTCGCCGGCAAGGGCGTCGGACTCGTGTTCGAGAAGCCGTCCACCCGTACCCGACACTCCACCGAGATGGCCGTCGTCCAGCTCGGCGGGCACCCGGTCACGGTGCAGGGGTCCGAGGTCGGCATCGACACCCGCGAATCCGCGGGGGACATCGCCCGGACCCTGAGCTGTTACCACGCCGCGATCGGCGCGCGGGTGTTCGAACACCACAAGGTCGAGCGGCTCGCTGCCGCGGCATCGGTGCCGGTGTTCAACCTGTTGTCCGACGCGGCACATCCGCTCCAGGCGATCGCCGACGTGCTCACCGTCGCCCGCGAGTTCGGCTCGGTCGAGGGCCGCACCGTCACCTACGTGGGAGACCCGAACAACGTGTTCCGGTCGCTCGCTCTCGCCGCCGGCATGCTGGGTGCCCACATCCGACTGGCCGCCCCCGCGTCGCATCCGGTGCCGCCGCTGATGCTGGACCGGATCGCCGCCGCCGGGGTGACCGTCGCCGTGTCGGACCGGCCCCACGAGGCCGTCGAAGGCGCCGATGTGGTCTACACCGACACCTGGATCTCGATGGGCCAGGAGACCGAGGCCGAACAACGCCGACGCGACTTCGAGGGGTTCACCGTCGACCCGGCGCTGCTCGAAGCGGCCCGGGCGGACGCGATCCTGCTGCACTGTCTGCCGGCCCATCGCGGCGAGGAGGTCACCGCGACCGCACTCGACGGGCCGCGCAGCCGCATCTGGGCGCAGGCCGCGAACCGGATGCACGCCGCGCGGGCCGCGGTGTGGTGGCTCCTGGACCAGGTCGATTGAGCGCGCCATGACCAAGACCCGACGCCAGCACCGCATCGTCGAACTGCTCGGTACCTCTTCGGTGCACAGCCAGGCCGACCTCGTCGAGCTGCTCGCCGCCGAGGGCATCACGGCGACCCAGGCGACGGTGTCCCGTGACCTCGACGAACTCGGCGCGATCAAGGTGCGCGCCGGGGCGGGCTCGAGTGTCTACGCGGTGCCCGAACTGCCCTTCGCCCGGCGGGGAGGCGACGACCATCTGCAGCGGATCCTCGCCGACTGTGCGGTGACGATCGATGCGTCGGCTAACATCGTGGTGGTGCGCACGCCTCCGGGGTCCTTCCACTCGGTCGGTTCCGCCCTGTACCTGGCCGGT
>JBDZVK010000268.1:0-3816 GCA_040255725.1 Actinomycetota bacterium | reverse complement strand
CGGTCCGCTCACCGGCGGGGAGACCGGCGCGACCGAGTCCGATACCGCGGCCCGGCCGCGGGTGCTCGGCGCGTTCACCACCCGGGTCGGTCAGGAGCGCAGGGTGGCGGGGTGGCTGGCGAGCACGGCGTCGATGGCCGCTTGGCGCGCGTCGGCGACCTCAGTGTCGGCGAGGGTGTGATCGGCGGCTTCGAATCGCAGGGTGAACGCCAGGCTGCGGCGACCCTCTGCCACCGGGTCGCCACGGAACACGTCGAACAGGGCGAGGTCGACGAGGCGCTCCCCCAGCGCGCTCCGCAGGGTCGCCTCGATCTCGTGCACCCCGACCGCGTCGTCGACCTCGAAGGCCAGATCGACGTCGGCGGACGGATACCGGCTCACCAATCGGTAGGGACGCTCGCCGTGGGGCAGCATCGCCAAGCGTGTCAGGTCGACCGACAGCCAGGCGCAGCGTTGTTCCACGCCGAACGCGTCGGCGACCTCCGGGTCGATCTCGCCGATCTCCCCGATCGCCTCGCCGGCGACGACGACCCGGCCCGATCGGGTCGGGTGCAGCCCGGGGACCTCTTCGTTGGTGAGGTGCACGTCGGGGATCGCCAGGGTGTCGACGATCGCCTGCCAGGCCTCCACCGCCGCGGTCGCGTCCTGCCCGGCACGGATCACCGCGAGCCGCTCCCGCTCGTCGGGCAGCAGCTCACCGGACTTCGGGGTGCCGAAGACATGGCCGATCTCGAAGAAAGTAACGTCGTGCTGGCGACGCTGCGCGTTCGCGCCGACCGCCTCGACGAGCCCGGGCAGCAGCGAGGGTCGCAGGACCGATTCGGCCGCAACGAGGGGGTTCAACAACTCGATGCCTTCGACGTCGAGACCGCAGCGCTCAAGGTCATCGGGGGCCAGGAAGGGCATCGGCTGGACCTCCGACAACCCCAGCCCGGTCATCGCCCGCCGCAACGCCCGCCGTTCGGTCTGCCACTCGCTCAACCGCCCCACCCGGGCCGAGCTGAGCGGCCGCGGTTCGATCTCGGCGTAGCCGTGCAGTCGGGCGATCTCCTCGATCACGTCGACCTCGCCCGTCGAGTCGTACCGCCACGACGGGATCGTCACGTCGAAATCGTCACCGGCATCGGTGGTGGCGAACCCGATCGGCTCGAGCAGCTCCCGCATCGTGGCGGCCGACAGGTCGGTGCCCAACAGCGCGTTCACCCGACCGGTTCTGACCCGGACCGGTTCACGCGCGGGCACCTCGCCGTCCGCGACGACCGAACCCGGCGCCGGTGTGGTACCGCAGATCTCCACGGCCAACTCGGCGAACCGGGCCGCGGCCAACTCGAGCACCTCGGGGTCACATCCCTTCTCGAACCGGGCCGACGCCTCAGTGCGCAGGCCGAGACGGCGCGAGGTCCGGCTGACCGACATCGGCAGGAACCAGGCGTTCTCCACCAGCACGTCCGTCGTTTCTGGGTCGATCTCACAGCTCGCGCCGCCCATCACCCCGGCGATGCCCACCGCCGAGTCATCCGCGGCACAGATCAACAGGTCGTCGGTGGTGAAGGAGCGCTCGATGTCATCCAGGGTCACCAACGTCTCCCCCGCCCTTGCCCGGCGCACCCGCAACCCGGCACCGGGGACCTTCGCCAGATCGTAGGGATGGTTGGGTTGGCCCAACTCGAGCATCACGTAGTTGGAGATGTCGACCAGCGCGTTGATCGGACGCATCCCGAGCTGGGTGAGCCTCGTCGCCATCCACTGCGGCGAGGTTCCGACGTGCACACCGCGCAGCACGCTTGCATGGAAGCGACCGCACAGGTCGGGGTCGAGGATCTCGACCGAGACCGCGTCCCCAGTCGCCGGCCCTGCCGTGGCGATCTCGGGCAGCGGCCGGGTGAAGGGCACCCCGAGCCGCGCGGCCAGGTCGCGGGCCACCCCGGCGACGCTCATCGCGTCGGGACGGTTCGGGTTCACCTCGAGGTCGTAGACCACGTCGGGTTCCAGCCCGATCGCCTCACGCAGCCCCACCCCGAGCGGCAGGTCGCCGTCGAGCAGCCAGATGCCCTCGTGGTCGTCACCCAGGCCCAACTCACGGGTCGAGCACAGCATGCCCTGGCTCGGCGATCCCTTCATCTTGCGGGCCTTGATTGCGAAGTCGCCGGGCAGCACGGCACCGACCGTGGCGAAGGGCACGACGTCGCCGACCGAGATGTTCGACGCGCCGCACACCACCGGGGTCGCCTCACCGTCACCGGCGTCGACGAGCACCGCCCGGATCCTGTCGGCTCCCTCGATCGGCTCGATCGACAGGATCTTCGCGACCACGACCCCGTCGAGACCGGCACCGACGACGTGCTGCTCCTCGACCGCCAGGCCCAGGTCGCTCAGCACGTCGCCGATCGCGTCGGCGTCGTCGCCCACCGGTGCGAACTCGTTCAACCAACTCAGCAGGACCTTCATCAGAACTGCCTCACGAACCGGATGTCGACACTGGCGATCTCGCGCAGATCGGGCACCCCGTGGCGCATCGCGGCGAGTCGGTCCAGGCCGAACCCGAATGCGAACCCCGAGTGGACCTCGGGGTCGATCCCGACGTTGGCGAGCACGTTCGGGTTGACCATGCCGCACCCGCCGAGTTCCAGCCACGATCCGTCGGGGCGTTGGATGTCGAACTCGGCGGACGGTTCGGTGAACGGGAAATACGACGGGCGCAGCCGCGACGAGAACCCTGCACCGAAGTACGCCTTGGTGAACGTGTCGATCGTGGCGGCGAGGTTCGCGAACGAGATTCCCTCGTCGACCACCAGACACTCGATCTGGTGGAACACCGCGAGGTGGGTCGCGTCCGCGGTCTCCTGGCGGTAGACCCGCCCGGGCATCACCGAGTAGATCGGCGGCTTCGTCGACTCCATCAGACGGATCTGCACCGGGGAGGTGTGGGTGCGCATCACCACGTCGCCCGGGTCGCCGAGGTCGACGAAGAACGTGTCCTGCATGTCGCGGGCCGGATGGTGCGCGGGCAGGTTCAGCGCCGTGAAGTTGTGCCAGTCGTCCTCGACCTCGGGGCCCTCGGCGACGGTGAACCCCATGCCCACGAACACGTCCTCGAGACGCTCCATCGTCTGGGTGACCAGGTGCAGGTGCCCCTGGCGGTGCGCCGGGCGCAGTTCGGTCAGATCGAGACGTTCGGCTTCGAGCCGGGCCCGGCGCGCCTCGGCCTGCAGCGCACTACGCCGCTCGGTGATCGCGGCGCGGAGGCGCTGCTGGGCCTCGTTCAGTGCCCGGCCGACCTCTCTGCGCGTCTCGGCGTCGAGGTCGCGCATTTTGGCCTTGATGCCGCCCAGTTCGGACCGCTTGCCGTTCAGGGCACGGTCGACCTCGGCCAGGGCGTCGAGGTCGTCGACCGCGGTGACCCGGGCGATGCCTCCGTCGACGATGCGGGTGATGGCGTCGATCATCTGACCGGCACCTCCGCGGCACGACGCTGACGGAGCACCTCGAAACAGACCAGCGTGCCCGCCATCGCCGCGTTGAGCGATTCGACCGGACCGGCCATCGGGATCCGGACCGCCACGTCGGCGAGCGCAGCGACCCCGGGGTCGAGCCCGTGGGCCTCGTTGCCGATCAGCACCGCGCACCGACCGGTCAGGTCCACGCCATCGAGGTCGACCTCGGCATCGAGCGTCGCGGCCACCGTGGTGATCGACGCATCGCGCAGCGTCGCGGTGAGCCGGTCGACCGACTCGGACTCGACCACCGGCACGGCGAACAGGGCACCCGCCGAGGCGCGCAGCGCCTTCGGTCCGAACAGCTCCACGGTGCCCGGCG
>JBDZVK010000267.1:0-3818 GCA_040255725.1 Actinomycetota bacterium | reverse complement strand
GGCCGAGAGGGCGTACACCCCGGCGCCGCAGAGTCCGGTGTCGATGACGCCGAGTCGGCGCCAGATCGCGTAGTAGGAGCGCACCGTCCGAGCGGCGAGACGCGTGTCGACGGTCGCGTGCGGCGCCGCCGCCGCTGCACCGTCGGTGATCGCCTCGACGAGGGCACGGAGCGCTCCGGGGGCGAAGGTCACGTCGGCGTCGACGTAGACGCGGGGGAACGAGTGCACGGCCCGGTCACCCGCGTTGAGCGCCGCGGCCTTGTCGGCCTCGGGCAGCTCGACGACCTGCGCATCCGGTGCGGCCGAGCGGGCGATCGACGCGGTGGCGTCGTGGCAACCGTTGCACACGACGACGACGTCGAAGTCGCCTTCCGCTGCGATCGATGCCAGACAGGCGGCGATGGTCCGTGCCTCGTCGTGGGCGGGGACGACCACGCTCGGGCGAGTGGAGGTGTTCACGTCTCGATCCCGAGCGGCTTGTGGCGCGTGAGGCGCCAGAACGCGCCGGCGCAACCCAACAGCAGGAACGTGATCCCGACGCCCATCCGCAGGCTGAAGGCGTCGTAGGTGACGTAGGTGATCAACGGGACCACCGCAGCGGCCGCCAGGGCCCGCCCCAGACTCTGGAGTTCGGGATCGAGGATGGTCCGGCCGGCGTGGTGGGCGACGACGAACGCGGCGCAGAACACGGCCACGAGCGCCACGAGCCCGATGACGCCGGTCTCGGCCAACACGCCCAGGTACTGGTTGTCGAGCAGCACGTACCGGTCGGGCAGGAACGTGCCGAACCCGCGTCCGATCCACGGCGTCGCGCCGATGTAGACCCACGCCTGGTGCGCATGAGTCGTGCGGGCCACGTAGCTGCTGTCGGACTGCAGATTCGTGAACAGGTTGCGCAGGGTGCCGAGCAGACCCGGGATGACGGCCCGGAGCAACCCGAGGAATCCCACGGTCACGACCGCGGCGTTCGCTCGTTGGGACCAGGTCCAGCCCAGCGCCAGCACCAGACCGGCCGCGAGCACCCCGAGGATCGCCGACCGTGACAGCGACATCGGCAACGCCGCGGCGATGAGCAGCAACGGCAGTACCCGTTGCAGACGTGGATTCGCGCCGCGGTGCATCGCCCGGTGGACCGCGAGGGGAAAGATCGTGGCGAGGACCACGCCGAACTCGATGGGGTGGACGGCGGTCCCGGCGACCCGGTTGAAGCCGTCCCTGACCTGGATGAGCTGCAGGTCGCCGTTGACGTGTGTGCCGGGGAACCACAGGTACTTCGTGATGTCGAAGTCGGTGAAGAACTGCACGATCCCCAACGCCGCGAGCGCGGCCCCGGCGATCACGATCCGGTCGAGCAGCACCACCAGGCGCTCGAGGCGGTCGATCCCGTCCGCGGCGAGCCACGCCACGCCACACGCGGCGGCGAGCCCGAACAGCGCCGCGTCGGCCGCGCGGCTCTCGACCCCGTCCATGGCGCGCGCCGCGCCCGCGACCTCGCTGAGAGCGACCACGACGCAGAACGCCAACAGGGTGGTGCGGACCGGCTGCAGCCCGGTGGCGCCGCCGATGGAGGGCACGATCCGGCCGGCGGTCCACCAGGCCAGCGCCACGATCCCCACGAGGGCCGCGGGAGTGCCGGTCGAGCCGATCGCGCCGAAGACCAGGCGGGACGGTACGGCGATCAACAGGACCAGGTAGATCGTCAGCAGGCTGACGGCATCGAACGAGGCGAGGCGGCGGCACCGACCTCCGAGCGCCGGCGACTCGACGGCGGAGGGGCGCGGCGGCCGGTCGACGCGGGTGTCCATGGGCTCAGCGCAACGGGCCCGCTTCGGACACGCGGGCTCCGACCGGTTCGGGTTCGAGCGACTCCACGGTCGAGGGGATGGTCGCGTCGTGGGCCGACGGGGCCGGTGGCGCCCGCCGCGTGCGGCGGCGCTCCAGCCCGAGCGCGACGGCCTCGGCGACGAGAGCCAGACCGATCGACAGGACCATACCCACACCGAGCACGGCGACCAGTGCCCGGATCCGTCCCGACACGAGGCGGTCGGCGCTGGTGGGAGTCACGACCGGAGAGGCCGTGATCAGCGAACTCCTCGGTGCGCCGGCCTGGGCCTGTCGTTCGGTGAGTTGTCGACGGAACTCCGCCGAGACCAGCCGGGTCGTGGCCACCGCCTGTTGACCGGTCGCGGCCTTCGCGGTGATCGTGACGGTCGGGCCGCCGGTGTCGGGGTCGGTGGCAACGGTGTAGTCGGGGCTCGCGCCACGACGCACGAGCTCATCGACGACCCTGGGTTGCATGACCTGGGTGCTCATCAGATCCGCCGTGATCGTGATGCTGCTGTCGAAGGCCTGGTACGGGTTCACCGGCGCCGGTGCGGCCCCAGGAGTGGTCGTCGCGGCCGACGGCGTGTTGGGCGCCAGCAGCACCAGCACCGAGGTGGCCTCGTACGTCGGCGCCATCGTGAGCACGACGGCCGTCCCGATCAGCGTGCACACCACACCGACCACCGCCGCGTACCACCGTCGTCGCACGATGCGCGCCGTGCTCACCAGGTCCATGGCACCTCCCGATCGTGAAGGGTCGTCGGGGCGTTCACGGGTGCACCGGTTCGCCGGTGTCGGCCCAGACGTTGTCGGTCCAGACCTCGGGGGTGGTCCTGACCGCCGCCGGGCCGTACGTCGATGAGCGGCCGAAGACGTTGCCGCGTACCACGGCGTCGTCCGCGTCGAGGTACAGGGCGTACGCGCCGCCGTCGAGCCAGTTGTCCTCGACGACGACGTGGGCGATGGGCGTTCCGTAGTCGGGTCCGATCGCGATGGCCGAGGTCTGTCCGACCGGTCCGTCGATCCGGTTGTCGCGGATCACGATGTGGGTGCCGTACGAGGCCTGGATGCCGTCGTTGTGGCTCCCGGGGGTCATGAGGAACTCGTGGAACCACGAATCCTCGATCGTCGTGTTCGGGCCGGCCTTGGCACCGTCCCCGCAGCCGTGGACGTCGACGCCGGTTGCGTGGTAGTCGTGGGTTCCGATGCCGGCCTGGCACGACCCCGATCCGGCGACCTCGGTGTCGATCACCCGAAGTCCGCGCCGGCCCGGGTCGAGCCAGATCGGCCAGTAGTCGCTGCTGGTGACCCGGGTGTCGCGGATCGTCACGTCGTCGGCGTGGACGCGGATGCTGCCGTGCACGTCCCTGCCCGAGACGACGGTGCCGGGGGTGTCGACGTCGATCGGGCCGGACCGGGTCAGCTTCGTGCCCGCCGGGACACCGGTGTCGGCGGCGTTCCACCCGAGGGGCTCGTCGGTGCCGCGGGGTTCTTCGCCCGCTGATCGCCGGGGGCCGCCGGCGACGTCGTCACGCGAGCAGGCGGCGATGCACAGTGTTGCGACGAGACACAGCGCCCCGAACGAGAGCGGCCGTCCTCGACGACGTCGCACCGCTGGGGCCGCGGATGTCGTGGTGTCGTGCACAACTCAGAAGATCAGCCTCGACGCCGTCTGATACACGGCGCCCGCCGGCCCGACGGGCCCCGGAGGGTTCGCCGGACCGGCGGGCGCCCACCCGTCGGTAGCCGAGCCGGTGCTACCCGATCGGCTTGCCGGTGTCGTCCCAGACGTTGCCGGTGCTGGTCCAGGTCGACTGGGGGGTCGAGCGGTACAGGCCGTAGCCGTACCAACGACCGAACCGGTTGTTCTCGAGCTTGAACCGGGTGGCGTCGATCCGCACGAAGTAACCCCCGGCGTTGATCCAGTTGCCACGGACCGCGACGTTGTCGGGGCGGATGCCGTAGTCGGTGTTGGTGTACACCGACGCGTTCAT
>JBDZVK010000266.1:1985-3826 GCA_040255725.1 Actinomycetota bacterium | reverse complement strand
CGGGCCGCAGCGAGCATCGCGACCCGCGCCCCCATCGAATGGCCGACCAGTCGAACGGGACCGTCGAGCTGAACGACGAGGGCGAGCAGGTCGCTGAGATAGTCGGTCGCCGCGTACGCACCGGGAGTGCGGGGACTGTGCCCGTGACCGCGCTGATCGAGCGCGACACAACGGGGCCGGCCCCGACCCAACGCGTCGACGGTGTCGCCCCACACCTCGGCCACGCCGCTCAGGCCGTGAAGGAACACCGCGGTGCCGTTGCCGTCGCCTGGCCAATCGAGGGTCCGGAACAAGCCCGCGGGCAGACCGACGGTGCGCGGGTGGGGATCCCGGTCGGTCACCGGCGCAGCGTACCGGTTCGCATCAGACGGCCGGACGAGCCCACGGTCGCACGACGATCGTGCGGCACCGGCGGCTCCACCGGGCCCATCTCGTCGCACCGGACGGGTACCGTGGGCATCATGAGGGAGTCGGTGAGCGACGCGTGTTCGTGCGCGGTCGCGCTTCGGCACGCTCGGAGGAGGGAACATCGTGACATTCGCATGGCGTGACGATCTCGGTGTCGGAGTGATCGACGACGGCTACCTCGTCGTGGTCCCCGGCGCGGACGTCGCTCTGCACCTGACGGGAGCAACGGCCGAGGCCTTCGACCTGGCGGGACGAGATGGAACGGCCGTCCCCGAACGGCTGATGACCCCGATGGCCGGACTGGTCGAACTCGGGATCGTCGTCACCGATTCGTGGTCCCGACGGCAGGTCCTCCGGGCCGGCGGGGCGATCGCGGCCACGACCGTCGCGGCGATCGCTCTGCCCACGGTCGCCGCGGCGACCTCACCGTCGACCGTCCCGTCGACGTCGACGTCACCGTCGACGACCGTCGCCACTCCGCCCCTGCCGACGGGCCTCTACGTCGCCGTCTTCGGTGAGCGCGCCGTGAGTCGCTTCGACGGCTCGGCACTGACCGAGATGGTGGGTGGGCTGTCCTACCCCTACGGCCTCGCCGTCGAACCCGGGGCGAACAGCCTGCTCGTCGCCGAACTCGCCGGCAACCGCGTCAGCCGGTGGGACGGCTCGTCGCTCACCACCGTCGTCGGAACGGGCCTGAGCTATCCACGCGCCGTGTGCTTCGGCCCGACGGGCGACCTGTACATCTCGAACCTCGGCAGGTCGACGATCAGCCGGTGGCGCGGCGGCACGCTCACCGATCCGGTCACCACGACGAGCCCGCCGTGCGGGCTGGCCTTCGACAGCTCCGGGCGCCTCCACGCCGCCATCCCCGCCGCCGACGTCGTGGTCCGCTGGGACGGTACCGGGCTCATCACGGTCGTCGCGGGTCTCGACTCGCCGTACGCACTCGCGTTCGGGCCGGATGGTGACCTGTTCGTGTCGAACCTCGGTGACGACACGGTGCGCCGCTGGGACGGTACCGATCTGACGACCGAGTTCGGTGGCACCGCCGGGCCCTTCGGGTTGGCATTCGACCACGACGGCACGCTTGTCGTCGCGAGCGCCTACGGCAATGCGGTGCTCGCCTGGGACGGTGCCGCCCTCACCACGCTCATCGGCGGCGTCGATCAGCCCTACGCCCTCGCGGTCGTCTGAGCACCGCGACGGTTCGGGCCTGGCGCTGCGCCGACCATCCTCGTGCGAACCGGTCCCGCCGACACGAACACGTTGACATCCGGATTCACACGCGGCAGGATGGATGCCGATGATCAGTTCCGCGACCCTGCTGCTTCTCGTGTAGGCGAACACCGCCATATCGGTGTTCGCCGAAGCTCCTGTGCCTGAAGATCAGGCCGGGAGCTTCTTGCGTTTTCCAGCACTCCCGCGCTCAGATC
>JBDZVK010000266.1:0-1885 GCA_040255725.1 Actinomycetota bacterium | reverse complement strand
TGATCGATCCGATGGGGCCCGAGCGCAAGCTGCGCATGTTCAACACGTTGGTCCAGATGGGCTTCACCGAGATCGAGGTCGGGTTCCCCTCGGCCAGCCAGACCGACTTCGACTTCGTCCGCCAGTTGATCGAAGAAGACCTCGTCCCCTCCAACGTGACCATCCAGGTGCTGACCCAGTGCCGCGACGACCTGATCGCCCGCACGTACGAGTCGATCGCCGGCGCGCACCACGCGATCGTGCACTTCTACAACTCCACCTCGACCCTGCAACGCCGGGTGGTGTTCGGCCTCGACCGTGACGGCATCACCGAGATCGCGGTCAACGCCGCCAGGCTGTGCCGCAAGCTCGAGGACACGATTCCCGACACCGCCGTGCGCTACGAGTACTCGCCCGAGTCCTACACCGGCACCGAGGTGGACTATGCCGTGGAGATCTGCGACGCCGTCGCCGAGGTGATCGAGCCGACCCCCGACCGCAAGCTGATCATGAACCTGCCCGCCACGGTCGAGATGTACACCCCGAACCTGTACGCCGACACGATCGAGTGGTTCCTGCGCAACGTGCGCAACCGCGAATCGATCGTGCTGTCGCTGCACCCGCACAACGACCGTGGCTGCGCGGTGGCCGCCGCCGAGCTGGGCGTGCTGGCCGGCGCCGACCGGGTCGAGGGGTGCCTGTTCGGCAACGGTGAACGCACCGGCAACGTCGACCTGGTCACCCTGGCACTGAACCTGTTCAGCCAGGGCATCGACCCGAAGCTCGACCTCTCCGACATCGACGCGATCCGCCGCACCGTGGAGTACTGCAACCGTCTGCCGGTCCACGAACGGCACCCCTACGGCGGCGACCTGGTGTACACGGCGTTCTCCGGATCGCACCAGGACGCGATCAAGAAGGGCTTCGCCGCGCTGTACGCCGACGCGGAGGCGGCCGGACGCGGGCACGACTACGAGCGCTGGGAGGTGCCGTACCTGCCGATCGACCCGGCGCACGTGGGCCGCGACTACCAGTCGGTGGTGCGGGTCAACAGCCAGTCGGGCAAGGGCGGGGTCGCGTACATCATGGAGGCCGAGCACGGGTTCTCGCTGCCGCGCCGCCTGCAGATCGAGTTCTCGCGCCAGATCCAGACGATCGCGGAGGACACCGGTTCGGAGATCTCTCCGACCGCGCTGTGGGACACCTTCAATGCGGTGTACCTGCCCACCGATCCGTCGTTGGCGCTGCGCAGCCACGAGACGACCCACGACGAGAACGACAACACCTCGATCACGGCACAGCTCGTGGTCGACGGCGAGCCGGTGACCGTGACCGGGGAGGGCAACGGCCCGATCGCCGCGTTCGTCGACGCCCTGGCCAACGGCGCCGGCATCCGGCTCGACGTCGTCGACTACACCGAGCACGCGATGGGTACCGGGTCGGACGCCACGGCGGTCGCCTACGTCGAGACCGAGGGTGCCGACGGGGTGACCCGCTGGGGGGTCGGGGTCAACCCGAACATCTCGACCGCGTCGCTCCAGGCGGTGCTCGGCGCCGCCGAGCGCGCCCGCCGCGACGCCTGAGGTCGCCCCCGAATCGCCGGTCCTCCCGGAGCCCGGGGCGGGGCGGTCGGGCTAGCGGCGGCGACCGACCCAGCTTCGACGGTTCCTCTCGGTCCCGTACACGATCCAGATGAGGATCGCGGTGCACACTGCGCCCATGATCAGGCCGGGAGCGTAGTTCTCGCCCCAAAGCCAGCGACCGACGACCCCGCCGATCAGCGCCCCGGCGAGCCCGCAGAGCATCGTGAACAGGCACCCCATCGGCTGACGGCCCGGTACGAGGAGGCGCCCGAGCGCGCCCAGGACGAGGCCCTCGATCGCCATGGCGATCACGTATCCGAGCA
>JBDZVK010000265.1:0-3827 GCA_040255725.1 Actinomycetota bacterium | reverse complement strand
GGCAGTTCGAATGCCATGAGGGTTCCTTTCACTCCATCGGGAAAATCGTGCCGGGGTGCTGACACGCTGATGATCGCTCGCGTCGGTCCCTCCCCCGACCGTAGACGGTGAAACCGACGATGGCACATCCTCGTGCTCATTCGCCGTCATCCACCCAACGACCGCGTCCCTGGGTCGGTCACCTTGCATGGCGACGATTCGTTTGGTACACCGTTTTCAGTAGGGGCACCTAACAGTTCCCCGACGTCCTCCCCCGCCGAACATCGAACGGCCCACCGTGCTGCCCACTTTCATCATCGGATTACGAGAAGGTCTCGAAGCGGCGCTGATCGTGGGCATCGTCGCGGCGTTCCTCGGCCAGCAGGGTCGGCGCGACGCGCTGCGCCAGGTGTGGATCGGCACGATCGCCGCCGTGGTCCTGTGCATCGGGATCGGCGTCACCCTCGAACTGGTCTCCCGCGAGTTGCCCCAGCGACAGCAGGAGGGGCTCGAGACCGTGGTCGGGTTCATCGCCGTCGGCATGGTCACCTACATGGTGCTGTGGATGCGCAGCCACGCCCGCGGCATGAAGCACGAGCTCGAAGGGCACGCCGCGTCGGCCCTGGCGACCGGATCGGCCCGCGCTCTGGTCGCGATGGCGTTCCTCGCGGTCATGCGCGAAGGCTTCGAAACCGCGGTGTTCCTGCTCGCCACCTTCCAGCATTCGACCAACCCGCTCGCCGGCGGCATCGGAGCGCTGGCCGGCATCCTGTGCGCCGTCGCCGTGGGCTGGGGCATCTTCAAGGGCGGGCTCAAGCTCGACCTGAGCCGCTTCTTCTTCGTCACCGGCCTGGTCCTCGTCGTCATCGCCGCCGGGCTGGTCATGTCCAGCCTCGGAACGGCCGCCGAGGCCGGCTGGATCGACTTCGGGCAGTCCCGGCCGGTCGACCTGACCTGGCTGGTGCGGCCCGGTACGCCGATCTCGTCGCTGATGACCGGCGTGCTGGGGATCCCGGCGAAGCCGACGACGATCGAACTCATCGGCTACTTCGCGTACCTCGTCCCGATGCTGGGCATCCTGATCGCCTCGAACCGTTCGGCCCCACGTCGGGCCAGGTCCGCCGCGAACCGCGACGCGTCCGACGACGCCGGCACCGAGCCGACCCCCGAAGCGGTCGCGTCCGCGGCGACCACCGGGAACGCCGCGATTCCCTGAGACCTCGCCGGCGGCCCGCCCAGGCGGTCGGCAGCCACTTCCACCCCAACCACTCGTCCACACCAGGAGCACCCGTGCCAGCGAACCCGTCCGAGCAGTCCCCGACCTCGCCGACCCGACCGCGCCGCTCGACCCGGTCCCGCCGCAGCGTCGCCGCGATCGGACTCGCGTTCGGTCTGGTCGGCATGACCGCCGCCGGATGCGCGAAGAAGGACCAGACGTCGACCGCGAGCGGTGACGCCGTGAAGGTGGTGCTCACCGACCAGGGCTGTGAACCGTCACCCGCACAGGTCGAGGCCGGCAAACGGTCGTTCGCGGTGTCGAACGACGGCGCCAACGGCGTTTCCGAGGCCGAGCTGCGCGCCGAGGACGGCCAGCACATCCTGGGCGAGCGGGAGAACATCACCCCCGGGCTCTCGGACGACTTCACGCTGAACCTCGCCGAGGGCACGTACAAGATCTACTGCCCCGGCGCCAAGCAGGACACCTGGACCTTCACGGTCAAAGGCGGCGAGAAGGTCGGCGACTGGCACGACAACCCCGCGCTGGTGAAAGCCGTCGACGGCTACGCCGCCTACGTCCAGGCCCAGACCGAGGACCTGGTCGCCAAGACCCAGGCGTTCGCCGACGCGGTCGACTCGGGCGACGTCGACGCCGCGAAGAAGGCCTACGTGGCCGCCCGGCTGCCCTATGAGCGGATCGAGCCGGTCGCCGAGAGCTTCGGCGACCTCGACCCCCGCATCGACGGTCGCCTCGGCGACAACGGCAACGCGCCCGACGACTTCATCGGGTTCCACCGGATCGAGAAGGCCCTTTGGGCCGACGACTCCCTCGAAGGAATGCAGCCGATCGCCGCGGGCCTGGTGAATGACGTGAACAAGCTCGAGAACCTCGTGGCGAAGAAGGCCGAGAGCTACGACCCCAACGAGGTCAGCAACGGCGCCGTCGAGCTGATGAACGAGGTGCTCACCTCGAAGATCAGCGGCGAAGAGGAGCGCTACTCACACATCGACCTGGTCGACTTCCAGGCCAACTTCGACGGGTCGATGAAGACGATCGATCTGCTCCGCCCCGTACTCGAGAAGTCCGCCCCCGACCTGTTGGACAAGATCGACGCGGCCGCGAAGAAGGTCCAGGCCGAACTCGACGAACTGAAAGCCGACCCGGGCTACGACGACACCGGCTTCGTCGAGTGGAGCTGCGCCCCCGAGAGCGAGACCGGCGACCTGCCCGAGGGCTGCGTGGTCACCAAGACCGCCGAGGTCACCGCCGCGCAGCGACGGGCGCTGACCGACGCCGGCAAACCGCTCGCCACGCTGCTCGCCCAGGTGCCGGTGAAGGTCGTGCGGTGAGCGAATCGCCGCTCAGCCGACGGTCGTTCCTCGGCCGGGCGGGCGCGGCCGGCGCGGGAGCGGCGCTCGCCGGAACCGGCTTGGCGGCCTGCGGCGACGGCACCGACTCCACCACACCGTTGACCGCGTCACAGCGGATCGCCGAACAGACGGTGCCCTTCCGGGGCGCGCACCAGGCCGGGATCACCACCCCCGCCCAGGACCGTCTGGTGTTCGCCAGCTTCGACGTGGTCACCGACGATCGCGACCAGCTCGCCGACCTGCTCGAGCGCCGGACCTACGACGCCGAGGCGATGACCAAAGGCGACCTGGTGCCCGGCGGCATGGCGTCACCCGAGTCGGTGTCGCCCGACACGGGCGAAGCCTACGGCTCGCCCCCGGCGCATCTGACGATCACGATCGGCTACGGGCCCGACCTGTTCGACGACCGGTTCGGACTCGGCCGGCGCAAGCCCGCCGCACTGGCGCAGCTCCCCCGCTTCCCCAACGATGCGATCCAGGCGGGGGTTAGCGGCGGGGATCTGTGCCTGCAGGCGTGCGCCGACGATCCGCTCGTCGCCTACCACGCCGTCCACAACCTGACCTTCGCCGGGGTCGGGGTGGTCACGATGCGGATGATGCAGACCGGATTCGGGCGCACCTCGTCGACGTCGACGTCGCAGGCGACCGCCCGCAACCTGATGGGGTTCAAGGACGGCACCCGCAACCTCAAGTCCGAACAGGCCGACCTGGTCGACGAGTGGGTGTGGGCGACCGGGTCGGGCGTCACGTCGTGGATGGCCGGGGGGAGCTACCTGGTCGCCCGCAAGATCCGGATGTTGGTCGAGACCTGGGACCGCGAGACCCTGCAGGGTCAGGAAGCGGTCTTCGGCCGGGCCAAGGACACCGGGGCGCCACTCGGTGGCACCTCCGAGTTCGCCACTCCCGACCTGGCGGCGACCGACGACGGCGCACCGGTGATCGCCGACGACGCCCACATCCGGCTCGCCAGCCCCGAGACCAACGGCGGGGTCCACCTGCTGCGCCGGGGCTACAACTACAGCGACGGCGTCGACACCGTCCAGGGCAACCTCGCGTCGGGGCTCTTCTTCATCGCGTTCACCAGCGACCCCGCGCACTTCGCCACAGTGCAGGGCCACCTCGCCCACGCCGATGCGCTCAACGAGTACATCCGCCACATCTCCTCGGCGGTGTTCGCGTGCCCCCGCGGCCTCGCCAAGGGTCAGTCCTGGCGCGATCAGCTCTTCGGCTGAACCCAGGGGCGGGCGCATCCGCTAACA
>JBDZVK010000264.1:0-3835 GCA_040255725.1 Actinomycetota bacterium | reverse complement strand
TGGGAAATTTGCAGGGTTCTGCCGCTGTGGGCGGAACTTTCCTGCAGATTTCGGCGGGTGGCGGTGTCAGTTCTCGATCGGGCGACCGGTCACCTTTCGCGGGGTTGGTGCCCGCCGGTACAGTGGAACGTCCCGATGCGGTGCCTACCCATCGGCGTTTTTCCAAGGAGTGGCGATGAAAGCCGACATTCACCCCGAGTACGTCGAGACCGTGGTCACGTGTTCGTGTGGCAACACGTTCACGACGCATTCCACCGCGCCGTCGATGTCGGTAGAACTCTGCAACGAGTGCCACCCCTTCTACACGGGCAAGCAGAAGCTCGTCGACACCGGTGGTCGGATCGACCGCTTCGAGCGTCGCTACGGCAAGCGCAAGCGTGCCGCCGCGGCCGACGCTCCGGCTGACGCCGACGCCTGAGCGCCTCGGCGCCACAGCCGATCCAGGACCGACGACCCAGGTGAAGGCGGGGCCGAGATGACCGGACTCGTCGACCGGATCGCCGGCTACGAGCACGAACTCGTCGAGGTCGAGGCGCGCCTTGCCGACCCCGCGGTCTTCGACGACCGGGAGCGCTACGCGGAGATCGCGCGACGCCACTCCGAACTCGAACGCATCGTCGCCTGTGGCCGGGCACTGCGCGGGCGTATCGGCGATCTGGCCGCGGCTCGGGAGATGGCGACCGATGCCGAGGGTGACGACCGCGAGGCGATGCTCGCCGAGGCCGCCGACGCGCAGGCCGACGTCGAGCGGCTCACCGGTGAACTGCGGTTGTTGCTGCTGCCGCCCGATCCGAACGACCAGCGCGATGTGATCGTGGAGATCCGCGGGGCCGAAGGCGGCGAGGAGGCGAACCTGTTCGCCGCCGACCTGTTCGGCATGTACAAGACGTTCGCCGCCCATCAGGGCTGGAAGCTCGAGGTGCTCGGCGCGGAGGAGTCCGCGCTCGGCGGGTATGCGACCATCACGTTCCGGGTGGCGGGCGAGGGGGTGTGGCGCCGCCTCAAGCACGAGGCCGGACCGCACCGCGTGCAGCGCGTGCCCGTCACCGAATCGCAAGGGCGCGTGCACACCTCCTCGGCGACGGTGACGGTGTTGCCCGAGGCCGACGAGGTCGACATCGACATCGACCCGAACGATCTGAAGGTCGACGTATACCGATCGTCGGGGCCCGGCGGCCAATCGGTGAACACGACCGACTCGGCGGTGCGCGTCACGCATCTGCCCACGGGCCTGGTCGTGTCGATGCAGGACGAGAAGTCCCAGATCCAGAACCGGGCACGGGCACTGGTGGTGCTGCGGAGTCGGCTGCTGGCGCTCGCGCAGGAGGCCCAGGCCGCCGAGGCTTCCGACGCGCGGCGCGGTCAGGTCGGTGGGGGAGGGCGGAGCGAGAAGATCCGCACGTACAACTTCAAGGAGAACCGGGTCACCGACCACCGGATCGGTCTGACGCTCTACAAGCTCGACAAGATCCTCGATGGTGACCTCGGCGAGGTGTCCGACGCGTTGGTGATGGACGAACAACAGCACCGCCTCCTCGACGTCGAGCCGTCGTCGACGGCGTGATGGACTCGAACTCGTCGCAGTTGTGCCCGCATTCCGGGAGCAAGTGCGACGAGTTCCGTAGGGGGCCACACGAGCCCGTCGGTCGAACGCCGCTCCGGCGAACGGTATGATCCGAACCTGGGCGGACATGGTGCGCGAAGCGGTCGCCGCGCTCGACGGGGTCGGGGTCGACGGAGCGGATCGTGAGGTGCGCTGGTTGGTCCGCGAGGTCGCCGGCGTCGAGCACACGTGGCACCGACTCCTCGAGGAGGCACCCGACGGCGCCGATCAGGCGCGCTTCGAGGCGATGGTCGCGCGCCGTTCGACCGGGGAGCCGCTGCAGTACGTGATGGGGCACTGGCCGTTCCGGTCGCTCGAGTTGCTCGTGGACGGTCGCGCGCTCATTCCTCGGCCCGAGACCGAGCAGGTGGCCGAGGTGGCTCTGGGCGAACTCGACGCGCTCGGCGTCGACGCCCCGCTCGTGGTCGACCTGGGCACCGGCTGCGGCGCCTTGGCCCTGACGATCGCGGTGGAACACCCGACGGCCCGGGTGCTGGGGATCGACGTGTCCCAGGCCGCCCTGGAACTCGCGCAGGAGAACCGGGACCGGCTCGGCCTCGGGGTGAAGCGGGTGGCGCTCGCCGTGAGTTCGTGGTTCGCGAAGCTGCCCGACGGACTGCGGGGCGCCATCGACCTGGTCGTGACCAACCCGCCTTATGTCGCCACCGACGACGAGGTCGACGCCACGGTGCGGGACTGGGAACCCGTCGGTGCGCTGTTCGCCGGCGCCGACGGGCTGGACGATCTGCGCGTGATCATCGCCGAGAGCCCGGCCTGGCTCACGCCGCACGGCGTCCTGGTTGCCGAGATCGGCGCGACCCAGGCGACCGACGTCATCTCTCTGGCACGACAGGCGGGGTTCACCGATGCCGAGGTGCGCCCCGACCTGGCCGGCCGCGACCGCATCCTGGTCGCCCGCCGGCGATGACCGGCTGTTTGCTCGTCGTGGTCCGTTCAGCCGAGTGACGACGTGGTCGACCTGTCCGTGACCGGTGCCGGCGATGCGTTCACCGTGTCTCGGATCGGGCGTCGCAGCAGCGCAGACGGGTTAGGTGTCGGGTGCCGGGTCGCGGCAGCCGAAGACGCGGTGCCGGCAGTGCTCCGGAGGCGCCTCGGGTCCCGGTCCGAAGTGCCACGGCGGGACTGCATCGAGATCGTGGTTTCCGACGACCTCCGAACCGGGCATCCTGCGGACGTGGGGGCCGAGATCGGTGTCACCGGGATCCCGAAGCGTCGCCCGCCGCGACCGGCAACGTACCGACGTGAGGAACGGTCGGCCGGCGCGCGTCACCAACGCCAGGAGATCTCCTCGGCGAAACCGATCACGTCGTCGGCGAGGGTGAGCGGGTCACCGTCGTCGCGTGGAATCGTGCCCGACCAGGACCCGAAGACCTGGTGGCCCGTGTTGGCAAAGACCCCGAGGTTCGTGTTCGACGGCAGGTCCCAGTCCGGCGTGAGGGTGAGGTCCAGCTCACCGTTCGCGGAGCGGACGCGCCACGGCTCCATCGGCCGGTCGATGGCGTAGTCCCACGCGAGCTCCTCGCCGATCTTGGTGAGGCGCCCGTCGACGATCATGCCGTTCTCGGTCGATCCGGTGCCGTCGGTCCACTTCGACCCGAGTTGGATCCCGACGGTGTGCCCGTCGGTGCTCGTGCCCGCGCCGCCGGCCCAGTTCCAGACCACCTGGTACGGCCAGCGACCCCGGCCGACGTCGAGCGTCGCCCACGCCGGTCGGTCATCGCCGATCGTGCGGGTGACTCCGTCGACCATGAGGGTGCCGCTGACCGGGCGGGCCTGGTGCTTGGAGGTGTACTGGAATCGGGTGTCGGACCACGGGACCACCACGTTGAGCGACTCGTGGCCCTCGGGTTGGGCCACGGTCGCGTCCAGCCGCAGCTCCCGGCCGTCTTTGCCCCGCAAGTGGGCGAAAAGCCGGGTGCCGCCGTCGACCTCGTGGACGAGCGCGTCGAAGTGTCGTGCATGGTGTCGCAGCGTGGTCGACCCGGGAACGTCGGGCAGGTCGATGCCGCGCCCCAACGGAATGATCGGCGCGACCTGGATGTGGTCGCCCGAGGTGAAGTCGGCCCAGTACAGCCCCACCAGCCCGGCGAAGTCGAGGTCGGCGAAGGTCAACGACACTGCGCTGTCACCCAGGAGGATCCCCCAGTAGTCCCAGCGCTTGGTGCGCCCCCAGCCGGCCAGGTTCGCCCGGTGCAACGGCACCCGCGACCA
>JBDZVK010000263.1:0-3837 GCA_040255725.1 Actinomycetota bacterium | reverse complement strand
CCCGGGATCGTGACGGGCACCGACGCGCCGCCGCTGCCGGGCATGTCGCCCGCCGAGGAGGCCGTGGCCGATCTCGTCGCGACCGGGGTGAGTGCCGCCGGGCATCCGACCCGGTTCATCCGCGACCGACTCGACCGGATGGGCGTGACCCCCGCCGCCCGCCTCGCCACCCTGCCGCTCCCCGACGACGAAGCCGCCGCGAGCAGATCCCAGGGCCCGCCCGGGCTTCCAAGCCAACGCGTGCTCGTGGCCGGGGTCGTGACCCACCGGCAACGCCCCGCCACGGCCGGGGGCACGATGTTCATCAACCTCGAGGACGAGACCGGGCTGGTGAACGTGATCTGCTCGAAGGGTTGCTGGATGCGTCATCGCGCCGTGGCGCGGAGTGCCCCGGCACTCGTCGTGCGGGGCAGGCTCGAGCGGGCCGAGGGAGTGGTGAACGTGGTCGCCGAGAAGATCACCGAACTCGATCTCGATCTCGGTCCGCTGCGTTCACGCAACTTCCGCTGAACCCGACCGACGTCGCCCGACGCCGGTCGGCGTCGACTCAGACCGGGCAGGGGCCGTTGCGGACGACCTGACCACCCGAGCGCCAGGGCTGCCACCGGTCGCCGTAGTAGCGCTGCGCGGCATCCGACAGGCCCCGGGCGACCTGTGCGTTCTTGTTCGCGTCGAAGAGGTCCTTGAACTCGTAACCGTAGGTCTGCTGGATCCAGGGTGCGTGGACGTGGTTGATCTGGAACAGCCCGATGTTCAACCAGTCGGGACTGAGCGCGTCGGCCTGGTAGTTGGACTCGCGCTGGACGATGCGCATGGCACAGTCACGCTGGGCCGGCTCGAACCAGTTCGACACGGCGACCTGCGCGACCTCTTCGGGCGTACAGCTCACCGCGGAGAACCCGAGCACCCCCACGGCGAGCAACGCAGCCGTGACCCACCGCGCCCGGGGTCGGCGAGAACGACCCGTGGTGGCCGGTCGCCGGTCCTCGTCCGTGGAGTCGAGCGGGAGGGAAAGCTGGTCGGGGCTCACGTCTTCAGGGCTCCTGGCACATCGCGGTCACATTGCAGTTCTGTTACGACTCGGTGAACCCTAGCGACCGAACCCCGGGGCTTCACAACTTCCGCCCGGTCGGCGTCGATCGACCGGATCGAGGCGCCGACGCCGGCGCCGATGATCCCACCGAGCCGACACCCGCCGCGCGCGACCGGTGGCGGCCCGTACAACGGCCGGGTTATCGTGCGCACCGATGCCAGAAACCCGGCCGCTCCTGTTGGCCATCGACGATGACCCCGACGATCGAACCCGACTGGCAGAAGAACTCGAGCGACGCTACGACACCGACTACCAGGTCGTCGTCGACGCCGATCCGGAGGTCGCCCTGGCCGACATCGGAGCGGCCCGTGCGGCCGGCCAACCGATCGCCCTGGTGCTGGCCGCGCAGTGGATGGGCGGCCTGAACGGCTCGCAGGTGCTCTCACGGGTCAAGGCGTCGAGTCCGCGAACCAAACGCGGCCTGCTCATCGCATCCGACGACTGGGGCCGGAAGCAGACGGCGACCGCCATCCAGGACGCAGTCGCCAGCGGCTGCATCGACCACTTCCTCGCCACGCCACGCTCGACCCCCGACGAGGGATTCCACCGCACGGTCACCGCGATGTTGCAGGAGTGGCGCACCCTCGAGCTCCACGAGGCGCAGGGGTCACCGCTGCTGAGCGAACGCCCGGCCTTCGACGATCACGGCGAGTTCGACCTCGTGGTCATCGGCGCCGGACCGGCCGGTCTGGCCGCCGCGGTCAACGGGGCCTCCGAAGGGCTCGACACTCTGGTGATCGAGCGCGACCGCATCGGCGGCCAGGCGGGTTCGAGTTCGATGATCCGCAACTACCTGGGTTTCGAGCGGGGCGTGAGCGGCGCCGAGCTCGCCGACCGTGCCTACCAACAGGCCTGGGCGTTCGGCACCTGCTTTCTCATCGGGAGCGAGGTCGCCGCGATCACCTGCGGCTACGACCGCCATGTGGTGCACACCAGCGACGGGCAACAGATCTCGACACGCGTCGTGATCCTCGCGATGGGCGTGGCCTACCGGCGTCTCGGCATCCCGGCCCTGGAACGCCTCAGCGGATCAGGCGTGTTCTACGGCGCGTCACCCGCAGAGGCCAAGCAGTTCGAGGGCCGACGCGTCGCGGTGGTGGGCGCCGGCAACTCGGCCGGACAGGCCGCCCTGCATTTCGCGAAGTGGGCCTCGCAGGTGACGATGCTCGTGCGCGGCGCAAGCCTCGAGGCGAGCATGTCGAAGTACCTCATCGACGCCATCGGTGCCGCCGACAACGTCGAGGTCCGTCTGCGAACCAGCGTCGTCGACGGGTCCGGCGACGTCGCCCTGGAGTCGGTGCGCATCCACGATGCCGAGTCGGGCACCGACGACGACCTCGCCATCGAGGGGCTGTTCGTGATGATCGGCGCGGCACCCCACACGGGCTGGCTCGACGATCAGATCAAGCGCGACGCGCACGGCTTCGTGGTGGCCGGGGCCGAGTTGATCCACGATCGGCTCCTCGACGACTGGTTGCTGCCCCGCGGCCCGAAGGCCTTCGAGACCTCGTTCCCCGGAATCTTCGCAGTCGGCGACGTCCGGTCGCGCTCGACGAAACGGGTGGCGTCATCGGTCGGGGAAGGCGCCGTGGCGATCCGGGTCGTCCACGAGTTCCTCGAGACGCGCGAAAAGTACGCGGCGCTCCGCCGGACACCGGTAACATCCACCACTCGATGAACTGGATCATCCATTGTGACTGCGGTCAGGACGTGACCGGCCCTTCCGAGGACGAATTCGTCACGACCGCCATCGAGCACGCCAGAACCTCCCACGCCATGACCATGACGCGGGAACAGGTCCTCGGCCTGGCGACCGTGGAGTCGTCCCCGCCTCGGGGCTGAAGCTTCACTCCCGGTCTGTGGCCCGAGCTCAGGGTGCGGCGGGTCCGCCGACGCGCGTCACGCGTCCGGTTCAGCGCGTCGTCACCTGCCGGGCGAGGATCCCGAGGGTCGCCCGCAACGCACCCTCGTCCAGCACGGGGAAGACCCCCGAATCACGCCACACCTCGTGCGCATCCGACCAGTCGTAGTAGCTGGTCGCCGCGGTGCCGCCGTCGACCGCTTCGAGGTAGTAGCCGTAGACGTGGCCGAGCGGCGGGTCCATCTGCGACAGGATCGTCCAGGCGATCTCGGTGTCGGGGTCGTACGCGGCGATCTTCACGGTGACGTCGTAGCGGCCCAACTCCGGGTAGTCGTTGAGCGCCTCGCGGTCCATGTGCACCACGAACGTGTCGCCCACCGCGGTCACGCGGTCGCCCTCGGCCGACTGCAGCATGCCCGACGAATCGATCGCCACGTGGCCCTGCGGGTCACTCAGGAGGGCGAAGATCGCCGCGGGCGGCGCGGCGATCGTGCGGGTGACCTCGATGCGGCGTTCCGGTTCAGCCGGGTGGTCGGTCATGCAACGCGAGTCTGCCAGAACCGACGACCCGGCCGGACCGGGCCGCTGGGGTGAGTGGCTGGGCCCCTCAGGCCTTGGAGATCTTCAGGTCGACGTCCGCGACGCCGGCCAGCGCCTTGGAAACCGGGCAGTTCGCCTTGGCGTTCGCGCCCAACTCGTCGATCTTGTCGGCCGACACGTCCGCGTCGACGGTCGAGGTCAGGTCGATCCTGGTGATCGTGGGACCGTCGTCGCCGACCACGATCGACACCTTCGCGCTCGTCTCGATCGAGTTCGGCGGCGTGCCTTCCTGCGACAACAGCAGCGCCAGGAACTGCGAGAAGCAACCGGCGTGGGCGGCACC
>JBDZVK010000262.1:0-3877 GCA_040255725.1 Actinomycetota bacterium | reverse complement strand
GTCGTCGACGGCATGGTCGGCTCCCATCACGGCCACCTGGCGATGCTGAATCCCCGCTATCGGATCAAGGGGTAGCGGCAGACGGAGCGGAACTTTGATCGAGCTGGAGTTCAGGCTTCGCGCCTGGACAAGTCTCACTTGGCATGCCAGCCAGCTCCCGCGCGGTCAAGCAGCGTCCGGATGTCATCGCAGTAGCCGCTGGTCCTGAGAGGCTGTCGCGAATGTTTTCCCAGGTCAGGGGGCGTTTGGTGGTGGTTGGGTGAGTCGGCGGAGTAGGTAGCGTGAGTGGGCTGCCCATACGAACCCGGCGTGGACTTCTGGGTGGCGTTCATAGTCGATTTGTAGGCGTCGGTTGTTCATGAGCCAGGACCAGGTGCGTTCGACGATCCACCGTTTGGGGAGCACTTCGAAGCCGGTCGGGTGGATCTTGTTGACGACGTCGACGGCGAGGTGTCGGTTGCGGCAGTGTTCGATGAACGTCTTCTTGAGGCCGCCGTCGCACCAGAGCATCTTGAGGCGATTCGAGCGGTTGCGTGCCAGGTCCGTGGCGGCGATCCCGCCGGTGTTGTCCGAGGTCGACGCGGCGACCACGACCACGGCGATGAGCAGGCCGAGGGTGTCGACGATCCCGAACGTTTTGCGGCCCTTGATCTTCTTGCCGGCGTCGTATCCCTTGGTTTCATTGGGGACCGTGGCCGCGGCACGGACGCTACGGGCGTCGATGATCCCCGCGGAAGCTTCCTGATCGCGGCCTTCGTTTTCGCGAACTGCGGCGGCGAGGCGCGCGGTGATTTTCTCCCAGGTGCCGTCGCGTGACCATGTGAGGTGCATTCGGTGCACGGTGTTCCAGTTCGGGTACGAATCAGGTAGGGCGCGCCATTGGCAACCGGTCGCGGTGACGAAGAAGATCGCGTCGAGGATCCGGCGACGGGACACCGTCCGGGGTCGCCCCAGGCTGCCGGGCCTCGGTTCGGGTCCCAGAAGAGGGGCTATGAGTTCCCATTCTTCATCAGTCATGTCTCCGTGCGTTGTTCGCCATGTCGAGGCCTGTTCCACCAAATGAGAATCCGTGCCTTTGAGTATAAACGATTCCGCCCCCCAAAACGAGCAAAAACATGTCTTGACCAGGTATTATTTTACGAACAGCCTCTGAGCGTCCACCCGCCCGTCTGACCCTTGAGACCCAGGAGCAATCCAGTTACACAGCGGCGCGTTGAAGGCCTCGCACCGCCGACCTCGGCATCCTCGGCCGAAACACTTTGCGGTACGTATCACTCACTTTGTTCACTTCCGTTCAGCCGCATCGATCTCGGCCTCAATGGCAGGTGAGTTCCAACGATCTGTGCACGATCCCTACATGATTGCCGGTGCTGTCCACCCCCAACCCCGAAGCGCTCCGGGTATGTGAGGCACGTCGGACCTTGACGTCGGCCAGAACAGAAACGTAGCATGCGAAAAGTGCTGTGAGCATGGGCTGCCAAACTCCACGCGATCGTATCGGAGGCTCCAGATGTGGCGTCAGTTGATTGCTGGAACATCGATGATCACATCGGTCCTCTTGGCTGGCGCGACGGCAGCACCGAGCGCCTCCGCGGTCACCTGCGGATCGGCATTCCATGCGCTGGGCTACGCCTCGGACTACGTGTACGGAGGGACGTCCGGATGGATCTATCCGATCTCACAGCCGACCCTGAACGACACGACAAACTACGCGACGGCGGAGTGGATAGGCGAGGCCGATTATGGATCGGCGCTCTGCGGCACCGCGTCTTGCTGGCTCCAAGCCGGCCTCCTGCGCGGAACCGCGACGAACGGGCACTTTCACACCAACTGGATCTACGTCGAGCGGAACTCACTTGAGGATCCGTACCCGAACGGCGCACAAAGCGTGGGGGTACGGCAGGCACCGGCCGGCGACATCTTCGTCATGAACTACCAGGCAGGTGTCAGCAACGGGCACCCGTACTGGTGGGAATTTTACAAGGTGCCCAACGACCCACTGCCCATATTCATGGCAGGTGCAACGCAGTACACCTATAGCGGTTACGAGGAAGCCGACGTCGAAATCCACGGACTAGCGGGCCACCAGTGCCTGCGCATCGGGCAAGTCAATTTCGGATTCAACACGAGCAACCACCTGGACCAGATGTACGGGCTCAGCAATTCTACGCTTCCTGAGAGCAATTACTCCTGGAGTCTGTGGACCGGGCCGAGCCAGTTCACCGGGCCGCAAGGGTGCGGGGCCTGGTCGATCTTCCTCTGGCAGCAGTACTGGTCGTTCACCGTCAATGACACGCCGAATACCTGTTAGGGAGTCGTCTGACAGGACTGGCTCAGCGCCGGGGGCTACCAATCATTCGACCTCACGAACGCGCACGAAAGGAATCCTGTGGACTCTCAAACCTGCAATCTCCCCCCAGCGAAGAGGGCAATCGTCGGCCGTCGATCACAGGCTGCCGTCGCCCTGTTCGTCGTGCTCTCCTTCTCTGTCGCGGGGTGTGCGGGCCACGGCGCGGCCCGGGTGCGCGCTGCCGGCAACGCCGATTCGGGAGGCACGACGTCACCATCGATCGGTGCCGATGCAGGCCCCGCCTCCGCGGCATCCGGAGAAGGATTCGTTCTTGACGGGGCGTACGGTTCCGTCCCGGTGCTGGCAGGTGACGCCCAGGGGCGCGGCGTCTGGGCCTGGGCGACCGAGTACCCGACGAAACCGATGGACGAGGCTGAGTCACGTGTCTTCCACTACACCGAGACCGGTGGCCTCCAGAGCTGGCCGCTCGGCCACGACCGCGGTGTGCTCGCAGGATCGGTGACCGAACCCTCGCTCGTCACCTGCGGATCCGACGCGTGGCTGGGAATCAACTGGAACCTCTTCGAGGTCGATCCCGCAAAGGGCATCGTCGGGCAGTGGAAGATCCCCGATGTCGCCCAGGACGAGGTGTTGACGAAGCAGGTCCCACCCGCCGCGCAGGCATTCACCCGGCACACACTGATACGTGACATCTCCTGTCACGGCGACACGGTCTCGATCGCAATCTGGAACGGCACGGGCTCGCTGATCTTCGATGCCGCGAATGCGACCTTTCACACCGTCCCGATGCCATCTGGGACCACGGCGGTCTCCACGGCCGTCGCCGCCGACAATACGGTTGCCTTCGGGCTCCAGAGCGTCACCGACACCGGGCCCGATGCCGGGCCACACGAAGTGGTCCTTTACAAACCCGGCACAGAACGGGTTCGAACGGTGCAGGTCCGCACGTCGGTTCCCATCCAGTCGCCACCTGGGGGCTCCATCGCGCGGTTCGTGACTGGCAACGGCACCAACTTCATCACAGCATCGGCGGACCTCGCTGACGTCGAGGTGAGCGACGGCACCGCCGCACCGGCAGGAACGGGCTCCGACCCCTATCGCACATCGGTCGCGTACTTGCCCGACGGGCGCGCGGTACACCCGAGTGCGGAGGGCATCGTCGTGGACGGGATGACGGGCCACGGCCCTGACCTCGTCGACTTGGGGACACGGCCGTGCGGCCCCCCGGCTGCACCGCACCACCGAGGTGTCGCGCCAGACGCAACGCAAGCGCCCGGTACACGGTGCCCGATCGGCGTGACCGTAATCGCGGCAGACGCATCAGGCGCCATCTGGTATCCCGGCTATTTGGGCGACGGCTCGACGGTGCCGGTCCGGTGGGTGACCCCGCCGCCCGGCTGAGGCCCCGGCCACCCCGCGCGCGGCGCCCCGACGTTTCTTGAGAAGCCGGTTGCATCTCGAACATACGTTCGCTAGAATGCGGGGTATGGATCTGCTGGATGCCTCCACGTCGGTCTCGGAGGCCGCTGCGGGGTTGGACCTCGAGGATCTGAGGGTTGCCTTGGT
>JBDZVK010000261.1:0-3896 GCA_040255725.1 Actinomycetota bacterium | reverse complement strand
GGGCGTTGCGGGTCGTCCCGCGCGAACCCGACCCCTCCCACACCTGGTGGATCGCCGGCCATGTGCCGGCCGTGGGCATCGAGGACTCGGTGCGCACGATGACCCTTCTGGTCGGCAACCACATCACGCTCGATCTGGTGTGGTGGTCGTTGCAGTGGGAGGTGTGGTTCTCCATCCTGGTGCCCCTCGTGGTCATCGTCGTCCGCCGCGCCCGTCGCCACGGGGCGCTGCTGGTGGTCTTCTTCGTGGCCGCTTCGGCCGCAGGTCGGATCGCCGCGGACCATCAGCGGTGGGATTCGGTGCGGCTGATGAAGGCGCCGTTCTACCTGTCGATGTTCGGGGTCGGCGCTGCGCTCACCTTGCTCGAAGACCCGATCAGGCGTCGCCTCGGCACGGTGAACGCGGCCGGTGCCGTGGCGTTCGTGCTGGGCTCGATCTCGCTGTTGACGATGCCGGCCGCGGTCGAAGCACTCACCCCGCCGGGAGGACCCGGCCACACCGCCGGGTTCTTCGCGTCCGGCGCGATCGGCCTGACCGGCGCTGCGGGATGTCTGGTCGCCGCGCTCGCCCTCCCCGCGGTCGTCCGCACGCTCACCCGCACGCCGATCCACTGGCTCGGAGTCCGCTCGTTCAGCCTGTACCTGATCCACGATCCGATCATCGCGGCGATCGTGTTCGCCTTCGGATTGTCAGCCGCGACCTGGTGGTCGCTCCCGCTGGGCATCGCCGTCTCGATCGTGGTCGCGGCCGTGTTCTACAAGGTCGTCGAAGCCCCGACCCTGGAGTTGCTGCGACGGATCCCGCGCAATCGACCGGCACCGACCTCGCCCGCGACCTGACCCGATCCGAGGCGGTGGAGCGCAGCGGCCCGGAGATCGTGTGCGTCGACGGGTTCGGCGTAGCCGAATGCGGCGTCGTGGTCATCGACGGTCGACCCGTCCGAACAGAACCCGACCCCGGAGGATCGGCGACGGCGCCCAGCGGATTTCGCCCGCCGCTCGGGCGGCTGCCAGATGGAGCCGACGAGGTCGCTGTAAGCCGACCGGGGTCGGCTCCGACGCGATCACGTCGGCGGCGAGACCGAGCGCGCCCACGACTCGCCTGGCGATCGTGTACCTGCTGAGCAGTTCGCGACCTGGCAGGTGCCAGACGCCGGCGCGTCCACGGCGGTCGAGACCGACGATGCGCCAGATGGCCGCGGCGACGTCGACGGCCATGGCCGGTTGGCGCACCTCGTCGTCGAACCAGATCGTGGGGGTGGCGGTGGCCGCGCCGTGTCGGATCCTGGCCACGACGTGATCGTCAGGGTCGAGCGACACCAGCAGCGGCAGCCGCACGATCGTCGAGCGACCGGCGAGCGTGGCCACCGACGCTTCGGCACGGGCCTTCCACCGGCCGTAGTCGTGCACCGGATCGGGCTCGTCGTGCTCCGCCCGTGGCCGTCCGTCACCGGCGAACACCGCGTCACTCGAGACGAACACGACGTCGGCGTCGGCCGAACGGGCCGCGGCGACGACGTGACGGGTCGCGTCGACGATCGACGCCTCGTCGGTTCGGTAGGCGGCGTGGACGACCAGCTCGGGATCGGCCTCGTCGACCGCGGCGCGGGTCGCTTCGGCGTCGCGCAGGTCAGCGGCGACACTCCGGATCCCGAAGACGGGGTGTCGATGGACCAGTCCGACGACGTCGATGCCCGCGGGCACGGTCCGCAGCAACCATGTCCCGAGCAGCCCAGACGCTCCCGTGAGCAGCACCGTCGGCCTCCGGCGGGGATGTGGGGTCATCGTTCGGCCGGTTCCCCGTTTCGAGCCGCGACCTGGGTCATGACCGCTGGGGTGTCGGCGCCGAAGGGCCGGGCCAGGCCGCGCGCGGAACTTCGGCGTGGTGCGGGGGTCGGAGTGCCCGCGGGCAGGGGCAGGGTCGGGCCGGTCACGGCCGCGGCGACGTCGATCATCGCGACGTCGAGCAGCCACCGTCGACCGTCGCGCCATGCCCGTTGCGTCGCCGCGGCGGAGACCAGACCACTCAGCGGGTCCGCGATGGCGTCGGCACAGAACACCGGTCCCTCGTCGTCTTCGACCACGAGCCCCGCGGCTGCGGCCACGTCGTCGCCGAAGCCGACGCGGTTCGCCGCCGCGCCCGTGCGACCCCGCGCCGTGAGCGACACCCACACCGACGGGCCAGATGCGGCATGAAGCAGTGCGGACGCGTCGATGCCGAGCTGCCGCAGGGCTCGGGGACGAGATGCTTCGACCACGACGTCGGCGGCCGCGACGAGGCGGTGCAGCGCCGACACTCCGTCGGGATCGGCAAAGTCCAACGCGACGCTGCGCTTGCCTGCGTGCAACCGGTCGAAGAACGCCCCGTCGCCGTGGCGCGCCGCGTCGGGCCGGCCGGTGGACTCGACCTTCACCACCCGGTGACCCGCGTCGGCGAGCAGACGGGTGCACAGCGGGCCGGCCCACAGCGACGACAGGTCGACGACGAACGGTTCCCTCGGGCGGCCCGTGCGCGGTGCCCCGATCCGGGTCGCGCCGATCGGCAGTCCGTCGAACGGGTGCCTCGGGTCCGCGGCGCGCCCGGAGGCCGGCAACGGGCCCATGCCTCGCGCGAGCCGGACCGGCGCGGCTCCTTCGCCCCGGCCGGTCGATGACGGGATCACGCCGACCGGCAGTCCGAGCAGCGCGGCCCGTTCGTCGAGCTCACGGACCGGCCGGCGACGGACCTCCTCGGCCACCGTCGTCCACACGTCTTCGCCGATGGGTGCGCATGCCAACCACGCCGGAATGAGCTCGCGATCGGCTTCTCGGGCGAGGCTGACCGCGATCCAACCATCACCTGCCGGCAACAGGCGCGTCGCCCCGCCGCAGCTCACCGATCCCCGGCGGGCGAATCCCGCCGACGCGGCCCGTTCGACCAGAAGCTGCCAGGCGTCGACGCCCAGCTCGGTGCCGAGTGCGTCGACCGTCGGCGGGAGCCCGGCGGGTGGGCCGAGCGGCGGCCCGTCGGATCGGCCCGTGAGCCACGCCGCGCCCGACGACGTCCACGAGGCGTGCACAGCCGACATGACGCTCAGTCTCGCGGACCCGCCTCGAGGTGCGGCGCTACGGTCTCGCCTCATCCTCCTGCTCCGTCTGACCGACCACGAACTCCACGACCGGTGCGTGACCGGCGCGGTCGCCCACGAGCTGGCCGGGGCCGACGGGCTGGTCGTCGTCGAGGCCCGAGAAGATGACACCCGGTGGGGACCGGCCGCGCTCGAGACGCTCGCGGCGCTGCCGTGTCTGGTCGTCAGTGGTCCGCGGGCCGGCGGGCCACCCGCCCACCTCGATGCGCTCGCCGAGCCGGGGGTCGTCGACCTCGACGACGTCCTCGGCACGATCGAGACCCACCCCGAGGCGTCGCTGGCCCTCGCCCTGCTGCAACGGGGATCGGCACGCCGGACCACTGCCGAGGGACTGGTCGCCGAATCGGCGACGTACTCGCTCCTTCAGGCCGGTCGAGCGTTCGCCGCCTGGCGTGCGGGTCGGCCGCCGCGTGCTCGTCGGCCGGACCCGGGCCCCGATGATCCCCTCGTCGTGGCCCGCGACCGCGCCCGCCTGACGCTCACACTGCATCGCCCGCAGGTCCACAACGCGCTCGACGTGACGATGCGCGACGCGCTGCTGGAGGCCCTGTCGGTTGCCGTGGCCGATCCGACCATCACCCGCGTCGAGCTGCGCGGAGCCGGTCCGACCTTCTGCTCCGGTGGTGACCTCGACGAGTTCGGGTCCGCACCGGACCCGGTCACCGCGCACCGGATCCGGCTCGCGACGAGCATCGGCCGACTCATCGACCAGTTGCGCGGGCGGGTCGTCGTGTACGTCCACGGCGCATGCCGAGGCTCCGGCGTCGAA
>JBDZVK010000014.1:19008-21314 GCA_040255725.1 Actinomycetota bacterium | reverse complement strand
TCAGTTGCGCGGCGGTGCCCAGCGCGGCCCGTTCGAAGGCGAGATCATCCGCGTCGACGTCGGAGCCGAAACGGGTCAGTGCCCCGTCGACCGGTTCACCTTCGAGCGCGGCCGCACCCCAACCGACCTGGGCGCGTTCGGGAGCGGGCACACCCAGTCCGGGTGCGACCACGCACATCGCCTCGACCACGGGGAGGGGCACCGCGGCGAATCCGGTCTCGGCCAGCACCACCGCGGCGGCGACCTCGTCAAAGCCCATGCCGCCGACCTCCTCGGGCACCAGCAGTCCCAACACACCCATGTCGGCCAAGTGGCCCCACAGCGCGTCGATGCGGGCCACATCGGAGCGGGCACCTGCACCCGGACCCTGGCTGTCGACGTCGGGTTCGGGCCACGCGGCGCGCACGACCTCCGGGGGGCATTCGGTGGCCAGCAGGTCGCGCACCGCGTCGCGCAGGGCGACCTGGTCGTCGGTGAACGCGAACCGCATCGTCGCCTCCTACCTCGACCCGGGCCTGGGCAGCCCGAGTACCCGCTCGGCCACGACGTTGCGTTGGACCTCGTTGGTGCCCGCGTAGATCGGGCCCGAGAGCGAGAACTCATACCCCTTCGACCAGGGCCCCTCGAACAGGCCGTCGACGCCGAGCAGCTCCAGAGCGCACTCGTGCAACTCGACGTCGAGTTCCGACCACCACAACTTCACCAGGCTCGACTCCGCGCCGACCGATCCGCCCTCGACGGTCGTGGTCACCGTCTGCAGGGTCTGGAGCTGGTAGGCCTCGGCCCGCATCCACGCCTTCGTGATCCGCTCCCCCAAGGCGCCCCGCTCGGCCCGCCCCGTCTCGGGCAGTGCCTGCCACGCGGCGATCAGCCGCTCGGCGGTGGCCAGGAAACGCCCCGGTGAGCGCAGGGTCAGGCCCCGCTCCGACGACGTGGTCGACATGGCGACCTTCCACCCCTGACCCACTTCGCCCAGGGTCACCCCGCCGGGCAGTGCGTCGTCGGCGAGGAAGGCGTCCTCGAAGAACACCTCGGCGAATCCTTCGTCGCCGTCCAGGCGACCGAACCCCCGTACGGTCACCCCCGGGGTGTCGAGTGGGACGAGCAGGTAGCTCAAGCCCCGGTGGCGTTCGGCCTTCGGGTCGGTGCGGAACAGCCCGAACAGGTGCGTGCAGAACGCACCACGGGTCGTCCAGGTCTTCTGGCCGTTCAGCACCCAGCCGCCGTCGGTGCGGGTCGCCCGGGTGGTGAGGCTCGCCAGGTCCGACCCGGCGTTGGGCTCGGACCATCCCTGACACCACGTGTCCTCACCCGCGGCCATACGAGGCAGGATGTGGTCGCGCTGAGCATCGGTGCCGAACGCGAACAGCGACGGGGCCAGCAGGAAGATCCCGTTCTGGGTGACCCGAGGCGGGCACCCGTGCGCGTAGTACTCCTGTTCGAACAGCAGCCATTCCCACAGGCTGGCCTCACGACCGCCGTAGGCCTCGGGCCACGACACGACCGCCCATCGATGTTCGAACAGGCGGCGTTCCCAATCGAGGTGGATCGCGAACCCCGCACGGGTGTCGCCCGATGGAATTTCGGCGGCCCCGCCGTGGGCGTCACGCCACGCCGCCAGGTTCTCGACCAGCCATTCTCGGGCTTCGGCCCGGAAGGCCTTCTCGGTGGCACTCCAGGTCAGATCCACGGCGACTCAGGCTCCCAGGCGGCCGAGCGTGGCGGTGGCGTCGGCCACGATCCGATCGATCAACTCGGCGACGGTCGGCAATGCGTCGATGACCCCGACGTTCTGGCCCGTGGGCAGCACGCCGACTTCGGGGTTCCCGTCGACCAGCGCGGCCTTGATCCACATCGGGGCGTTCGCGGCCATGGCGAGTTGTGACCAGGTCAGATCCTGGGACTTGCGCATCGCCAGCCCTTCGCGCACCAGGTCGCCCAGTGACGTGCCGGTCTGTTTGCGGAAGGCCAGGGCGTTGCGCAGCGCCTTGGGCAACTTGGTGACCGTCGAGGCCTTCTCGAGCTCATCGACCAGCTCGGTGCGGATCACCCGCTGAGGCGCGCCGTCCAGTGCCCGGGTCACCACGGTGCCGGTGACCGGCGTGGCCAGGTACCGGGCCTTGACCGCGTCGGGCACCCGCGCCTCGGCGGTGAGCAGGAAGCGCGTGCCCATGGCGATGCCGTCCGCGCCGTAGGCAAGGGCGGCGACGAGGCCGGCACCGGAGTGAAACCCGCCGGCGCCCAACACCGGGATCTCTGCGCCCACCGCGTCGACGACTTCGGGCAGCAGCAACGACGTGGGCACC
>JBDZVK010000014.1:9344-18908 GCA_040255725.1 Actinomycetota bacterium | reverse complement strand
CCCCGAATCCGTGGAATCTGATGGGTCGTCAGACATCGCCCGAGAGCCTACGAGCCACCGCACCCCTCCCCGAACTCAGCCGCCCCCAGGCGGAACTTGTCGCAGTTACTCCCGCTTTCCGCCACCAACTACGACAAGTTCCGGTCAGCCCAGCATCACTCCACCCGCCCTCACCGAACTTGTCGCAGTTACTCCCGCTTTCCGGCACCAACTACGACAAGTTCCGGTTGGCGACGAGACGTTCAGGTGGCCGTCGTGGACCAGGCAGCGGCACGGTCGGCGACGTGTGCCATGAAATCGTCGTGGTCGGCGAGGTCGGGATCGAGGAGGGCGACCAGGCGGCGTGGGGCTTCGCGGGCCGGGCCGGACGACGCGGCCCTCAACACCTCGTCACGGCGGGCGTCGACCAGGTCGTCGCCCACGCGGCGCACGAATGCGACCCAGGCGCCGATGATCGATGCTGCTGCTTCGGCGCGGCGACCGGCGGCCAACTCGGCGCGGGCCACCGGTACGACCCGCACCGGGAGCTTCATCGAGCCGTCGATCGCGATCTGGGCCAGCGCGTGGTGCATACGGGGGTTTGCGAAGCGTTCGAGCAACGCATCGCGGTAGGCCGTCTGCGACTCGGGCGCTCCGCCCACCGTCGCGGCTGCCTCGCTCCACCAGGCCTCGACGGCGGCGGCGAGTGGGGCGTCGTCCAACGCATCGGCGACCTCGACGTGGCCGCGCAGCAGACCACCGTACGCGAGCAGGCTGTGCGCGCCGTTCAACAGGTGCAGCTTGCGGCGCGCATAGGGCGCGAGGTCGTCGACGAACTGCGCGCCGGCCGATGCCCAGTCCGGTCGACCCGCCGCGAAAGCGCCCGAGAGAATCCACTCGCTGAACGGTTCGGTCACGACCGGCGCGACATCGGCGTAGCCCAGTTCTGCGGCCGCCGCCTCGTCGGCGCGGGTGGGCCGTGGGGTGATCCGGTCGACGACCGTTCCCACGACCGCCACCGACTCGTCGATCCACGCGAGCAGTTCGGCATCACCCTGTCCGCTGTCCCGACGCCCGGCACGGCCACCCCGCGATTCGCCTGGTCCGGCGTCGCGGCGTCCCGATCGGCCCCGGCGCGCGGCTTCGGACCGAACGGCCTCGGCGAGCGCCGCGGCGTTGTCGGCGACGTTGTCGCACGGCACGAGCGTGATCGGCCCGGCGTCCGCACGCCGGCGGGCCACGAGGCCGTCGACGAGCCGCGCGGCGACCGACGCCGGGCCGGTGGCATAGGCCGCTTCGGTGACGGTCAGGGTGGCCACGGTGACCTCGGGTGATGCCAGCGCGCGGAGCCACGCAGCGGCGTCGGTACCCGGATGGACCTCCACCACGCTCGGCACCACTTCGATGGCGTCGTCGTCAGCGGCGCGGGTGGTGAGCGTGTAGAGCCCGTCCTGGGCGGCCAGCCGGTCGACGAGGTCGCGGCTCCGCCCGCTGAACGCGACGATGCCCCACGCGTCGGCATCAGCAGTGTGTGCGGTGTACCAGGCCGCGTGGGCCCGGAAGAACCCGCCGAGGCCGAGGTGCACGATCCGTGCCGGAGCGGCCGTCCAGGCAGGGTGACCGGTGCGAACGAGCGGTACGAGGCTCACAACTTGAACACCTTGCGTGGCTGATCGCCCACCAGCCCGGCGGCGATCATGGTGGCTTCGTCCTCGCCGATGCGGTGCGCGGTGACCAGCCGGGCCAGCACGCCGGCTTCGATGCGGCGCGACAGGTCGTGGCGACCTGGGATCGACAGGAACGCCCGGGTGTCGTCGATGAATCCCGAGGTGCGCCCGAAGCCGACCTGGTCGACGACGGCGGACCAGAACCGACCGAGCGCGTCGGGGGCGTCGAGGAACCACCACGGCACGCCCACGTACACCGACGGGTAGAACCCCGCCAGCGGCGCGAGTTCGCGCGACCACGCCGTCTCGTCCAGCGTGAACAGCACCAGATGGAATCCCGGATGGGTGCCGTGACGCTCGAGCAGGGGCCGCAGCGGTTCGACGAAGTCGATGCGACTGGGCAGGTCGTGCCCGCTGTCTCCTCCGAAGCGCTCGAAGGTGGGCGTGTGGTGGTTCCGCACGACTCCCGGGTGGAGCATCATCACCAGGCCGTCCTCGCACGACATGCGCGCCATCTCGGCGAGCATGTGACGCCGGAAGGCGACGGTCTCGGCCCGGGTCGCCTCGCCGGCCAGTGCGGCGGCGTAGATCCGCGCCGCGTCGGCCGCCGACAACGGCTCGCTTCGCACGTCGGCATGGCTGTGGTCGGCGGCGGTGGCGCCGTTGGCGACGAAGAACCGACGTCTGGCTTCCAACGCCGCGAGGTAGCCCGGGTAGCTGCCCGTGTCGACGTCGGCCGCCGCGCCCAACGCGGCGACCCGTTCGGTCCAGTCGGGGCAAGCCGGCTCCAGGTAGGCGTCGGGACGGAAGGTGGGCACCACCCGACCCGACCAGGTCGGATCGGCGGCCAGCATCCGGTGGGCGGCCAGGTCGCTGCACGGGTCGTCGGTCGTGGCGAGCACCGACAGCCCGAAGCGATCCCACAGCGCCCGGGGCCGGAACGCCTCGGAGGCGAGCGCCTCGGCGATCGTGTCGTAGATCGCCTCCGCGTTGGCGGCCGACGGGATGCGGTCGACGCCGAAGAGGTCGACGAACTCGGCTTCGAGCCAGCTCCGCACCGCCGTGCCCGCCAGCAGGTCCCAGCGCGCGCACAACTCGGTGAACGCCCGTCGGGACCGCGCCTCGTCCAGCGGCTCGCCGCCCACCCCGAGTGTGTCGAGGCCGACCCCGTCGGCGTGCAGCAGGCGGGTCACGTAGTGGTCCGGGGTGATCAGCAACGCCGTCGGGTCGGCGAAGGGGGCGTCGCGCACGAACAACGCCGCGTCGACGTGGCCGTGGGGCGACACGATCGGGCGGGAAGCGGTCACCGCGTGGATCCGGCGCGCCAGATCGCGGGTCGTCGGGTCCGCGGGCAGGAAGCGGTCCGGATGCAGGGTGAGCGGTGGCACACTTCCAGTGTGACCGCTCGCGTTCTCCACTGCCCGTCACCCTCGTCGTCGGTGATCGACGCGTGACCCGGGTCGGCCGGGCGTCGGGCCGGTTGCACACCGAGGATCTCCGCACGCTCGTCGCGACGGGGCTGGGCGCCGAGGCGCTGGACCGCAGGCGGGTGTGCCTGGTGATCCCTGACGGCACGCGACGGTGCCCCGTGCCGTGGCTGCTCGACGTCGTCCTCGCGGCGATGGCCGGGAGGCCCCGCCACACCGAGGCGATCGTCGCGCTCGGTACCCACGCCCCCATGAGCGACGACGCGCTGGCCGCACTGGTCGGAGCCGCGCCCGGCCGGATCGCCGATCGACACCCGGGCCTGACGGTGCGCAACCACGACTGGGCCGACGCCGCCACGTTCGCCACGCTCGGCACGATCCCGGCCGAACGGGTGCACGAGCTGTCGGCGGGACGGCTGGCGGTCGACGTGCCGGTGCGCGTCAACCGGGCCGTGGTCGACGCGGACCTGGTCGTGGTGATCGGCCCGGTGCTCCCCCACGAGGTGGTCGGGTTCTCCGGCGGCAACAAGTACCTGTTCCCGGGCCTGTCGGGCCCCGACATGATCGACGTGACCCACTGGTTGGGAGCGCTCATCTCGTCGGCCGCGATCATCGGAACGCCGGGCGTCACGCCGGTGCGCGCGCTGATCGACGAGGCCGCGGCGCTGGTGCCGACCGAGCGCCGCGCGCTGTGCGTGGTCACCGACGCCGGCGACGGCCTGCACGCCGCGGCCTATGGCACCCCCGAGGTCGCGTGGGCCGAGGCCGCCGGGATCGCGGCGCTCACCCACGTGCAGTACCTGGACGCGCCGGTACGCAACGTGTTGTCGATCGTCCCCGAGCGTTACGACGACCTGTGGACCGCCGCGAAGGGCTTCTACAAGGTCGAACCGGTCGTCGCCGACGGCGGACGGGTCGTGCTGCATGCACCGCACCTCCGTGAGCTGACCCCCATGCACCCGGGCGTGGAGGAGATCGGCTACCACACGATCGACTACTTCACCGCCCAGTGGGACCGCTTCGGGACACGGCCCTGGGGCGAGCTCGCCCACTCGACGCATCTGCGGGGCGCGGGTACGTGGGATCCGGTCGGCGGCGAACAGCCACGGGTGACGGTCACGCTGGCCTCGGGGGTGTCCGAGGCACGCACCCGGGCGGTGAACCTCGACTGGGCCGATCCGGCCACGATCGACGTCGCCGCCTGTCAGGCCGATCCCGACTGGCTCGTGGTCCCCGATGCGGGCGAAGTGCTCTACCGTCTCCGCGTATGAGACTCGACGCCGGAGACGGACTGGGCATCACGATCGACGACGACGGCTCGGTGCGGGTGGGCATCGACGGCGCGGACTTCCTGGGACGCGGTGATCCGGGAGTGACCCTGAAAGGTCTGCCGAGTGGTCCGGCGACCGTCAGCGACGACCTCGGCACCGCCCGCGAGGTCACCGTCGACGACGGGCCCGTCCGGCGAACCGTCAGGGTCTACGTGGACCGCCCACTCGCCGTGGTGCGCGCCGAGGCGACGCAGGACCTGACCGACCTGGCGACCGGCGCGTTCGACCGACCCTCGATGGCCTGGCCCACGTTCACGCCGGCCGCTCGCGACCCTGCGGCCGCACCCGACGAACTCACCGGTGTGGTGTTCCAGCACTGTGAGTTCGGCCTGCCCGCCACCGTCGACGCATCACTGGACGGCTTCTTCCTGCTCCCTCACCGTCCACCCACCGGCTGGCCCCTGTGCGTGCAGGGCCCCGGCGGCTCAGCGCTGGTCGTCGCCCCCGTCGACAGGTTCCACGAACAGATCATCGGTCTCAACGGCGGCACGCTGCGCTGTGGCTGGCACGGCGACCTCGAGGAGGTCCCGGCCGGGTTCGCCACCGAGCTCGCCTTCATCGGCGCACCCGACCTCAGAAGTGGCATCGCCACGTGGGGCCGCCTGCTCACCGGGCGGGCGGGCACCGTCCGGCCGGGACGCTGGGCCGACGCGCTCGCCGAGAAGGTCTCGTACTGGACCGACAACGGCGCCGCCTACTGGTACTCCACCGAACCCGACGACGACGGGCGGGTCCTCGCCGGTGACGTGGCCTCCTCGATCGTGGCCGCGGTCGACGACCTGCGCGACCGTGGCGTGCCGATCGGGTCGGTGCAGCTCGACTCGTGGTTCTACCCCCACACCGAACTGCGCCCTTTCGACACCGACGACTGGGTCGTGCCACCCAGCCCGATGGTGGCCTGGGAACCGCGCGACGACGTCCTGCCCGACGGCATCGCGGCTCTGCGCAGCCGCCTCGGTGACCCGCCCCTGGTCGCCCACATCCGCCACCTCTCGGCCGCGGCGCCGATCGCCGCCGAGGTGCCGGTGTTCGCCGACGCCGACACCGGCGTCGCGGTGCCGGCGACTCCCGAGGGCTACGAGCGCTGGCTCGACCAGTGCGTCGCCTGGGGGGTGGCGACCTTCGAACACGACTGGATGGTCGAGGTGTTCCATCAGGTACGACCGCTGCGCAGCCGGCCGGGGCGGGCGCGCGCCTGGCAGGAGGGCATCGACGCCGCGGCCCGCGAGCGGGGCATCACGCTGCAGTGGTGCATGGCCACCCCTGCCGATTTCGCGCAGACCACCACGCTGAGCCAGGTCACCTCGGTGCGCACCTGTGGCGACCACGGCTACATCGCCACGCCCGGCCAACTCTGGGCGTGGTTCTGCACCACGAACGCGCTGGCCCGGGCCCTCGGGTTGATGCCCTACAAGGACGTGTTCCGCACCGACCCCGACGTCGCCGGCGACACCGGCGCACCCGAGGCGCTGCTCTCCGCGCTGTCCACCGGGCCGGTGGGCCTCGGTGACCGGGTCGGACGCCACGACGTCGACCTGGTCATGGCGACGTGCCGGGCCGACGGCGTACTCGTCAAACCCGACGTGCCGATCGCGGCGACCAGCCGGTCGATCGCCGGGAACCCCGCGTTCAACCCGACCCTGCTCGTCGCCGAGACCCACTCCCGGCACGCCGCGGGTCGGTGGAGCTACGTGTCGGCGTTCCATGCCACGCCGACCGACGAGACCGTCACGGGCACGGTCGCCTGCGCCGAACTCGGCGACAGCGCCCCCGACGGCGAGGTGATCTGCTGGGACTGGCGCACCGGTACGGCCACCCGGCTCGGCGGCGAGGCCGAGTTCGACGTCACCCTCGCCCGTGAGGACTGGGCCCATTTCGTGCTGGCGCCGGTCCTCGACGGCGACCTCGCGGTGATCGGCGACGTCACCAAGTTCGCCACCGCGGGCGACGCGCGGATTGAGATCCACGACGATCCCGTCGAGCCGTTCGGGCTGCGCGTCGTCGCCAAGGGGGCGAACGAGACGGTCCGGATCACCGGCTGGGCGGCGACGGCCCCCGAGTCGACCGACGCGACGGTGCACTTCGATGCCGGAACGGGGGTCTGGCACCTCGACGTCGCCGTCGGCCGACGTGGTTGGCAGACGGCGCGGATCCGGCCTGGTCGACGCTCACACGCTGCGTGACCTGGGCTTTTCTCGACTCAGCGGCGTTCGCTGCTGCGGTCACGTGGCACAGAACCACCGTTTCGTGACCGGTACCCGGTAGAGTCGGGGTTCCAGGAATACGGCGCCGTCGCCACGGCCTGCCGATTCGTGTTCGTCAGGTGTCCAGCCCCCTCGCGGTCGGAGTCGCGCGGGGTGAACACCCGACCCGCTTCCCAGGAGGTCGATCATGGGCAACTCGCGTAGCACGTTCGCCAAGAACGAACGGGACCGCAACAAGAAGGCACGCAAGGCGGCCAAGATCGAGAAGCGTCTCACCAAGCCCGACGAGCGCGAGGTCGAAACCGAAACCGTCCAACCGGTCAGCGGTGAGACGCAAGAAGTGATCATCGAGAAACTCCGCGTCCTGCACGAGGATTTCGAGAACGAGAAGATCGACGACGAGTCGTTCGAGGAAGCCAAGGCCGAACTGCTGGCGAAGCTCGCGGTCGTCTGACCCCTCGGTTTCAGCGGTCGGAAACCTCGCCGAAGCGGCGACCTTCGGGGTCGATGACCTCGTTCAACAGCCGGATCTCGTCGTCGGTGGGCAGACGCGTGACCGGCACCGGATCGGGCAGGTCCAATGCGAAACCGGTCGCCTCGACCACGTCGCCGACGGTGACGCCCGGGTGCACCGACGCGAGCCGCATCCGGTGCTCGTCGCCACCGAAGTCGAGCACGCACAGGTCGGTGACCACCCGGCGGATCTCGTGGAACCGCGCCGAGGCGGGGTTCAGCGCCGCCGCGCGGTCGTAGCCGACGCCGCAGACGACGTCGATGGTCTCGACGAAGGTCTTCGCCGAGTGCCTGGGCACCCAGTAGCTGGTGGTGTGGCTGATCGTGTTGCCCGGGCCTCCACGGAAGCCCAGAAGCTGGACCTTGGGCTGCTCGGGGGTACCCCCGATCGCCGAGAAGTTCATGTTGCCGAACGCGTCGATCTGCACCGGAGTCATCACCACGTGGCGACGGCCGCTCCAGACCACGTCGAACATCCGCCGGTAGGGGTTCCAGGTCTCGACGACCTTCGTGTCGTCCCACCCGTACGCGACGTCGTCGGCGATCAACGTCGCTTCCGAATCGGTCATCATCAGTTCGGGCTCGAAGGTGGCCCGGGCGAGGCGGCCGCCGATCATCGGGGTCGTCCCGATCGGGTTGGCGAGGATCTCGCCGTCGCCGCGGAAGATCTCGGCCAACGCGACGGCGCACACGTCGGCCCGGGGGATCGCGGTTTCGCTCATCGTGCGGATCCCTCCTCGCGCACCTTGGCCTGATAGGTCGCTTCGTCGGGGAGCGCGAGCCACTCGTCCCGGTAGCTCTGCCACGCTTCGGGCGACTTCGCCGTGGCCGCGTAAGCGGCGACCGCGCCCTCGTCGGTGCCGTAGTCGGGGTCGCACGAGGTCGGATGGGCGCCGTTGGGGGCTTCGACGACGGTGTCGACCATCATCCGGTTGATCCGCAGGCGGTGCTCGCACCCGGCCGCGCCGCGCAATTCTTCGGTCGGCACGATCCGCTCCACCGACACGATCCGACCGCCGGGGGCCGCCGCCTCGAGCATCAGGTCGTCGAAGTACTGATCCGGGCCGGTGAACGCGGCGTTGCCGCGGGCGTCGCCGACGTTGTAGTGCACGAGTGCCGCGTCCAACTCGAGCGCGGGCACCGCGACCAACTCCTCGGGGGCGGCACCGTCGGGGCCGGCGAACGGCGAGGTCACGGTGGCGAGCCGGGAGTTGTGCGCCATCACGTCGCTGCCGAGCCCCACCCGGGTGGGCAGGAACGGGGTGTGCCACGCGGCGGCCTGCAGCGCCAGGAGGAACTGGCCTTCGTCGTACTCCTCGGCGGCGACCGCACCGGTCTGCCGGGCGGCACGGAAGTGCGGTTCGAGCGGGATCGCGTCGAGTGACACGAACGCGAAGATCACCTTGGTCACCTTGCCCGCGGCGCACAGAAGCCCCACGTCGGGTCCGCCGAAGCTGGCGATGGTCAGATCGTCGAGGTCAGATCGAAGGATCGCGCGGACGAGCGCCATCGGTTTGCGTCGAGCGCCCCAGCCGCCGATGCCGATCGTCATGCCCGATTCCAGGTGGGCGACGGCCTCGTCGGGGGTGCTGCGCTTGTCGGCCACGGCGGTTCAGCGCTCCTCGGGCGAGAAGTCGGCGGTCTCACCCGTGGCCACGAACGCCGCACGGGCTTCGTCACCCACGCCGAGCAGGTTCATCTCGAAGGTGTAGCTCTGCTCGTAGCGGTAGCTGCGCTTGACGTCCCACAGATCGATGCCGTTGAGCGATTCCTTCGCGGCCCGGATGACCCGCGGGCTCTTCTCGGCGATCTTCGCTGCCACCTCCAGTGCGACGCCGCGGAGCTCCTCGGGTTGGACGACCCGCAGCACGGACCCGTAGGTGGCGAGTTCGTGCGCGGTCACGGTGGCCGCGGTGTAGACCATCGCCCGCGCCTTGTGTTGGGGTACGAGCCGGGCGAGATGCGTGGCGGCGCCGAGCGCGCCCCGGTCGACCTCGGGAAGCCCGAAGGTGGCGTCCGAGGAGGCGATGACGATGTCGGCATTGCCGACCAGTCCGATCCCGCCGCCCAGGCAGAACCCGTGGACCGCCACGACGACCGGCACCGGGCAGTCGTACACGGCGGCGAAGGCCGCGTAGCACCCTCGGTTCGCCCCCACCAGGGCGTCGAATCCCTCGCTGGCCTGCATCTCCTTGATGTCGACGCCGGCGTTGAACCCGCGGCCCTCGGCCCGGAGGATCACGACCCGGGTGGCCTCGTCGGCTCCGAGCTCGGTGATGACCCGGGCGAGCTCGAACCACCCGGCGACGTCGAGGGCGTTGACCGGCGGATTGTTCATCACGACCTCGGCGATGCCGCGGTCGTCGGTGGTGGCGGTGATACCCATTGCAATCGCCTCGGGTCGGTTCTGACGGTGTGTCAGACCGTAGCCGGTCCCCTCGCC
>JBDZVK010000014.1:4393-9244 GCA_040255725.1 Actinomycetota bacterium | reverse complement strand
CGTTCCGGCTTCCCGTCGCGGCGGCGGGCACCTACCGGATCGCGTTGGTCGACCCCGCGGGTGGCCGCTTGGCGACGATCGGCGGCGGAACCCCGACCGGGTTCACGGTCGCCGACGGTCAGACCCTCGATCTGGGCACCCTGGCGGTCGCGACGGTGGTCTCGACGGCCGCGGGCATGCACCACACGTGCGCGCTGCACGCCGCCGGCACCGTTTCGTGCTGGGGAGCGAATGACGACGGGCAGCTCGGCAACGGCACCACCGACGATTCCGATGTCCCCGTCGCGGTCGAGGGCATCGACGACGCCACTGCCGTGGTGGCCGGCATCGCCCACACGTGCGTCCTGCACGCCACGGGTGCCGTGTCGTGCTGGGGAAGCGGAACCAGCGGCGCACTCGGGAACGGTACGACGAGTTCGTCGTCGACGCCGGTGACGGTCACCGGCATCACCGACGCCACCGCGATCGCGGCGACGAGCAGCCACCACACGTGCGCGCTCCGCGCGAGCGGCGCCGTGTCGTGCTGGGGCAGCAACGGGTACGGCCAACTCGGCAACGGCACGCTGTCGTCGTCCTCGGTCCCCGGTGCGGTGATCGGCCTCGACGACGCGGTCTCGATCGCCGCCGGTGGCACGGCCTCGTGTGCGGTCCATGTGAACGGCGACGTGTCGTGCTGGGGCGACAACTACTTCGGCGAGCTGGGCAACGACACCAGCACGACCTCGAAGACGCCGACACCCGTGTCCGGCATCCACGACGCCCGCAGTGTCACGGTCGGTGGCGGGCACGCGTGTGCCCTCCGCGTCGAAGGCGTCGTGTCGTGTTGGGGCTACAACTCTCACGGTCAGGTCGGCGACGGCACCACCGACGACGCCCACACGCCGCACACGGTCGGGTCGCTCCCCGCCGTGGACGCCATCGCCGCCGGGTTCGCCCACACCTGCGCGCGAGCGACCGCGGACCACTCGCTCCGCTGCTGGGGAGCGAACGATTCCGGGCAACTCGGCGACGGCACGGGACCCGAAGATCACCCAACGCCGGTGAGTGTCGTCGCTCTGAGCGACGTCGTCTCGGTGGCCGCGGCCTACGACCACACGTGCGCCGTCGTGGCCGAAGGGTCGATGGCCTGTTGGGGCGACGACCACTACGGCGCGCTCGGCGCGCTCGTCCCGGACGGCCACGTCACCACGGCGGTGCCCCTGTGGGTCGTCGACATTCCGGTGAAGCGCACGGTCCCGTGAATGACGCTCCCGGCCCGGCTCAGCTCCCAGCGCCCCGACGCTCGAGGTCGGCCCGGATGCGCCGGCCCATGCCCGGAGCAGGCATCGACGCGGCCAGCGCCGACGCACCGGCCGATGCCCGATCGGCGTCGCCGTCACGTCCGAGCGCCCGGAGCGCCAGGGCTCGGTGGCGGTCGACCGGATCGAGGGCCAGTGCGCCGGTTCCGGCCACCACGACCTGGCCCTGGTACGGCTCGAAGCGTTCGAGGATCGCCGAGGCGATCGGCCCGGTCAGCCGATCGATGGCGACCGATGCCTCGGTGATCCACGCGAGTGTCGTCGTCAGCACCATGTCGTCGCCCAGCGCGGCGATGCCGCGAGCGTCGAACGGCTCGAGTGCGTCTGCCGCCGCTTCGACGTCGCCGGCGCAGGCGAAGACCCGGGCCGCGCAGGCCCGGGCGACCGGGAGGTCCGGATGGTTCTCGAGCGCCGCGGTGACGAGCGCTCCCGCCGTGGCCTGGTCACCGCGTTCGAGTGCCACGGCCACCGACAACCCGAGCCAGCCGAGCAGCACGTTGGGGCCGTCGCTCCCCTGTTCCAACATCGCGTCGAGGTGAGGCGGGCAGTCCTCGGGCCTGCCGGCGGTCAACGCGCGCATCGCGGACCACATGTGGTCGATCGCCACGAAGAAGGGGTGCCCGGTGCGGATCGCGTCCTCGGCGAGCGCGGCGTGGACGGTGGCGAAGCGCGCGAGGTCGCCCCGTTGGAGGGCCAACGTGGCCTCGAACCGACGGGCGTCGCACAGCTCGTGCAGGTCACCCAGCCGGTTGCGCCACCGGGTCACCTCGTCGACGACATCGGCACACCGTGCGAGATCCGGCGACCCGGCCAACACACCCGACAGGAACGACCAGGTCACGGCGATCGTGGGCCGGTCGCCCGACTCGTTCGCCTCGGCGAGGGCGCGTTCGGCCTCGGGGGCGGCCGCGAACCCGTGTCCGCCCAGTGCCCGCCGGTAGGCCGCGTACCCGCGCACCCGAGCCCGCAAGGCTCCGTGGTGCGGTTGTGGAATCCGCTCGAGCGCCTCGTCGACCAGGTCGAGGACGCCGGGTTCGCCGTCGCCCAGGGTGGGCAGGGTCCGGTACACCTCGAGAACGCGCGCGAGGGCGTCGGGTGCGGCTCCCGGGCGACGAGCGACCTCGACGGCGTCGGCGACGCAGCTCGCGTGGGTCTCGGCGTCGAAACACAGATACGCGACCCACGCGAGCGCGATCCCCAGGTCGAGGGCCGCTGCTTCGCCGACAGGGGTTGCGGGAAGTGCAGCGAGCAGTTCGCGGGCAGCGGTGCGAAGAACGGGATGGCGAAGCGGACCGGAGGGGTCGCGCAGCACACGCACCAGTTGCGCGGCTGCGGCCACGAGGTCATCAGGGTCGAGCGACCGAGCGAGGTGGGTCGCGGCGCGGGAGGCTCCGTCGACGGTGTCACCGTGCACGGCGATCCAGGCATGGCCGAGTGCCGAGCCGAACCGGAGTCGGCGTGACGGTGACAGATCGTCGGCGATGCAGCGGGTGGCGATGTCGTGCACGAACCGGAACGGGTGCTCGGCGTGGACGTCGTCGACGACGAGGCCGACGTCGATCGCCTGCTGCAGGGTCGATGCATCGAGGCGTCGGTCGAGGCCCAACCGCCGAGCGGCAGCGTCGACGACGGCCACATCGATCGTGTTGCCGTCGAGCGCCGCCAGCGCGATCAGATCGGCGACCGACTCGGGGAGATCGTGGAGCCGACGGACGATGTCGGTGGTGACGGCGTCGGGAAGCAGCGAACCTGGCCGTTCGGGGTCGACGCCGTGACGAACCAGTTGACTGAGGAGCAGGGCGTTGCCGGCGGTCGCCTCGTGGCAGCGCGCGATGGTGTCGGGCGTGAGCCGAACCGTCGACAGGGCGCCGCCGAGCGCGATGGCGTCGGCGACGGTGAGGCCGCCGAGATCGATCTTGGTCGCGTGACTCGACCGGGCGACCTCCGCGTCGAATCCTCGTCGCCAGTCGAGTTCGTCGGCGTCCCGTGCCACGGCCTCGTGCCCCGAGGCCGCGGGCACCGTGTTCCGTGTGGTGACGATGGTCAACAACGGACCCGGCAGGGCGTCGGCCACCAGTCGACGGACGAGGCCGATCGTGTCGGGATCGGCCGCGTGGAGGTCCTCGACGATCAGGACCGTGTCGCCCGTCGCGACCAGCGCCGCGAGGGCCGAACGCAATGCGTCGTGGGTGAAGCGCGCCAGGACCCGGCTGTCGATACCGCCGTCCAGTCGGCGAACCCGTCCACTCAGCTGGGGTGCGAGCAGGGCGAGGGCGCCGCCGGTCGGGCCCAGCACGTCGTCGAGCGGTCCCGTCGAGGCGTCGAAGAAGCCGGCGAGCGCATCGACGACGGGGCCGAACGGCGACGAGAACTGGGCCGAGCACCTGCCGCCGACGACCTGCAGCCGATGCGACGTGACGCGGGAGGTGACCCAGTGGGCGACCAGACTCGACTTTCCCACGCCGCTGAAGCCCGTGACCGACACCACTTGCGCGCCATCGGCGAGCCGGGCCAGGGCGTCGTCGAGCAGGGCGAGTTCACCGGTGCGTCCGACGAAGTGCACCGCGGGTTCGAGCATGCCGAGACCCGTCTGCAGCACGGGGCGCGTCGTGATCGCTGGGCGGCGTGCCCCGTCGAGCCCTGGCGAGAACCGGGCGATCAGTTCGGTCTTCGACACGACGCCGGTCTTGCGGTAGATGGCGCGTAGATGCGTTTCGACGGTTCGCACCCCGATGCCGAACCGGTCGGCGATGGTGCGCGCGGTCGCGCCGGTGACGGCGAGATCGAACACGTCGCGTTCGCGGGCGGTGAGCTCATCGACCCCGCTCGGTCCCGCAGGCGCGCCTGCGGGCACCGGATCCGCCCGGCGACTCCCCGTCTGCATCGACGTCAGATGGTAACGCCACCACCGTTTCCGGGTAGGACCGGCTCCAGCACGCGCCCGCGATGCAGACGCCGGCGCGCTGCATGGTCGCCTCGGGCGTCCTGGAAGCCGGCCGGTGTCGAGGCGTTGCCGTCCGCGCCCGCGGGCGCGGCCTATGCAACCGGAGTCTCCACTGACTCCGCCGCCGGCCCCGGACCTACGCACTGCTGCGCCTGATCGGCGAGATCCCGACACGTCGCGACCCGACTCGTCGACGGCGGGGACGGACCGGTCTGGTCAGCGCACCTCGTTGAAGGCGAGTTTCTCGCCCCCGCCGTTGACGACGAGTTGCGCGCCGGTGACGAACCCGGCCAGCGGCGAACACAGGAACACGACCGCGTCGCCCACCTCTTCCGGCTCGGCGACCCTGCCCATGGGCACGGTCGCCGCCACCGCCGCTGCTCCGTCGGGCCCGCCGTAGTACTCGTCGAAGATCTCGGTGCGGACCATGCCCGCGGCGACGGCGTTGACCCGCACCTTCGGCGCCCATTCCATCGCCAACGAACCGGTCAGATTCGCCAACCCGGCCTTCGCCGCGCCGTACGCGGCGCTGCCCGGCGACGGGCGGATCCCCGACATCGACGTGATGTTCACGATGGTCCCGCCTTCGGCCTGCGTGGCCATCCGCCG
>JBDZVK010000014.1:0-4293 GCA_040255725.1 Actinomycetota bacterium | reverse complement strand
GTGATGCTCATGGTCTCCTCACGCTTCCACACTCGCACGGGTCAGGATGAACTCGCCCGAGTCGACGTCGTAGTCGAACAGCTCTCCGTAGCGCCCCCAGTCGATCGCGATGTCGAGCTGTGCCCGCGCCGCATCCGCCGGATACCCGCGCCGCAGCAGGTCCAGGAAGAAGTCGTCGCGCAGCGTGCCATCGTCACTGCGCTCGAGGGCCCGGACGATCGTGCGCACCATCGGGGCCCGTTGCTGGGCCAACGACGCGAACATCTGTTTGCGCACCTGGATGTCTCCGGTGAACCAGTTGCGGCCCTCGTCGGTCAGCCGCACGTCCGCGTCTTCCACGGTGCACAGTCCCAACATCGTGCCCGCGTCGACCAGGGGCAACAGGTCGTCGACCTCGAATGCCAACTCGTCGGCCAGCTCCGGCAGATCCGCGACCCCGTCGTACGCGTACACGAGCTCGATCAGACCGGCCAGCCCGCCCACGGTCGCCGCCGGAAGCGGGTGCGACAACGGACCGGTCACGGCCGCCCGACCCGGTTTCGCCTCGGTCTCCTCGCGCCCGGTCAGGATTCCGTACAACTCGTCGACGAGCGAGTCGAAGGTCACCGAACGCCGATCGCGGGGGCGAGCGAGATCCACGGGCACCTCGGCGATCAGATGCCCCGGGTTCGACCCCATCACCAGCACCCGGTCGGCCAGGAGCACCGCCTCTTCGATGTTGTGGGTGACGATGCACACGCAGCGGGTCGGAAAATCGGGCTGGGCCCACAGGTGCATCAGCTCGGTCCGCAGGTTCTCCGCGGTCAGCACGTCGAGCGCGCTGAAGGGTTCGTCCATCAACAGGGTGTCGGGTTCGAGCACCAGCGCCCGGGCGAACCCGACCCGCTGGCGCATCCCGCCGGAGAGCTCCCGTGGGTAGGCCGTCTCGAAGCCGTCGAGTCCGATCAGGTCGATCGCCTCGAGTGCCGCACTCCGGCGCTCGGCCGCCGACACGCCCCGGGCCTGCAGGCCCAGTTCGACGTTGGCCTGCACCGTCAGCCACGGCATCAACGCGAACGACTGGAAGACCATCGCCACACCGGGATTCGCCCCGGTCAGCTTCCGGCCCCGGTAGCGCACCTCGCCCGAGGTCGGCGCGATCAACCCGGCGATCGTGCGCAGCAGCGTCGACTTTCCCGACCCGGACTTGCCCAACAGGGCCACGATCTCACCTTCGTGCAGCGTGAGAGAGATGTCGTCGAGGACCGACAGGTTCGTCCCGTCCGCGGACGGAAACGACTTCGACACGTGGTCGATCTCCATGATCGGGATGCGTGGGCGTGTCATGTCGACGAGTACCGCCTCATGGCCAAACGGTACAGGGGGCGCCAGAACAGCCGGTTCGTCGCCACCACGAACAGGCTCATCACCAGCACGCCGACCAGTACGTTGCCGTAGGTGCCGTCCGCGGTGGCTTCGGTGATGAACGCGCCCAGGCCGTAGGCGACCAGCGTGTGGTGACCGTAGAACACGACCTCGGCGACGATCGACGCGTTCCAGGCCCCGCCGGCGGCGGTGATCCCACCGGTCACCCACGACGAGAAGATCGCCGGACCGATCAGGTGACGCCAACGCAGCCATCGCGACAACCCGAGGCTGGCGGCAGCCTCACGCAGGTCGTTCGGGATCGCCGACGCGCCGGCGATGACGTTGAACAGGATGTACCACTGCGCGCCCAGCGCCATGAGGACCGTTCCGCCGATGTTCAACGAGATCCCGGTGCGGATCAGGGCCAGGGTCGCGAGCGGGAACAGGAAGTTCGCCGGGAAACTCGCGAGCACCTGGACGACCGGCTGCGCATAACGCGTGACGCGCGGGTTCATCCCGATCCACACGCCGACCGGCACCCAGATGACCGTCGCGCCGATCACCAGCGCCACCACTCGGGCGAACGTCGCCAGCCCGAGCAGCCCTGCGTGTCCGAACGTACCGAGACCGACGGTCTCGTCGATGAAACCGACCATGCGTCCCGCGCCCACCGCGACGACCACGACGAGCACCACCGCGAACACCGCGTCGCCGGCCCGCCGACGCGTCCGGTTCACGCCGAGTCGCGCCTCGGCCAACCCGAGCGGCCTGGTCAGACGGTCGAGGCCACGGCCCACCGGCGAGGCCACCCGACCGATGAGACCGGGAACCGCGGAGTGGCGCAACAGGTCGAGCACCAGGCTCCGCTGTTGGAGCTGCGCCGAGGTGTCGCCCGATCGGAATCGCTCGGCCCATGCCGTGAGCGGCCGCCAGAACACGACGTTCACCCCGATGACCAGCACGATCATCACCGCGATCGCGAGCACCATGTTGCCCACCTGGGTGCGCTCGGCTGCGGCGGCCACGTACGAGCCGATCCCGGGGAGCGCATAGGTGTGGTTGTTGACGCTGATCACCTCGGCGGCCACGAGGAAGAACCAGCCTCCGCCGAAGCTCATCATCCCGTTCCACACCAGGGGGATCATCCCGCCCGGCACGTCGAGCTTCCAGAAACGCTGCCACTTGGTCATCCGCAGGATGCGCGCCGCCTCGTCGAGTTCGCGGGGTTGCGTGGTGAGCGATTCGTAGAACGCGAACGTCAGGTTCCACACCTGCGAGGTGAAGATCGCGAAGATGCTCGCGCACTCCAGGCCCAGCATCGTGTTGGGGAACAACGTCAACCACATCGTCAACGTGATCGACAGGAACCCCAGGACCGGGACCGACTGGAGGATGTCGAGCAGCGGCACGAGCACCTTCTCGGCCCGGCGGGATCGGGCCGCCGCGGTCGCGTACACGAACGTGAACACGACCGAGACCCCGAGCGCCACGAACATCCGCGCCAACGACCGCAGGGCCGCATAGGGAAGCGTCGACGGGTCGGTCGACACCGCGGTGGGCGCGTGCGCCGGGTCGAAAGGGGCGTTGATGCCGTGCGCGACGTGCACGAGCAGCCACAGCCCGACCGCAACGGCCACGAGCACGAGCGCGTCCGCGGCGATCCGGGTTCGGGACTGCAGGGTTGCATCGGGCCCGACGAACGGGCGCAGCGCGCTCACGACGACTCACACCTCCTCACCCACGGGAACCACCGCCGTGGTCAGGGGCGCGGGCGCGCTCAGATCACGGCGATGACGACGGAACAGGCCGCGGCGCGCATCGGAACCTCCCCGGCGCCGACGGCCTCGTGACTTCGACTCGTATCGACAGGGTCTGCGCCCACGCGGATCACCTCCTCGGGTGTTCGTCGGCGGCCTCCGAGGGCCGCAGCGAGTGTACCGATCGCCCCGGGATCGTCCCCCAACCGGTTACCGGGACCCGCCCGCGGTGTGCGAAACTCTCCAGTCCAGCCGACCGGGTCCCCGCGCCAGCCGAGTCGCTGGGCGGAGGGGTCGTCCACGAGCCGAAGGAACACCTGTGAACCAAACAGCTCCTCCTCCACCACCGCCGGCGCCGGACTCGAGCGGTGCCCCGGTCGGGAACGTCGCCGCAAGGGCCGAGAACGCTACCAAGTGGTACGGACACGGCGAGACCGCCGTTGCCGCGTTGCGGGGCGTGTCGGTCGAGTTCGGCACCGGCGCCTTCACCGCCGTCATGGGCGCATCCGGGTCGGGCAAGTCCACCCTGATGCACTGCCTGGCCGGTCTCGACACGCTCACCGACGGCCGGATCCTCATCGGCGACACCGACCTCTCGCTGCTCGGTGAGAAGGAACTCACCGTGCTGCGCCGCGACCGGATCGGGTTCGTGTTCCAGGCGTTCAACCTGGTGCCCACGCTGACCGCGAAGGAGAACATCCTGCTGCCGCTCAGCCTGGCGGGCCGCAAGGTCGACGATGCCTGGTTCGACGAGGTGATCGGCACGGTCGATCTCGCCGACCGGCTCAGCCACCGGCCGAGCGAACTGTCGGGTGGGCAGCAGCAACGGGTCGCGGTGGCGCGGGCACTCGTGTCCAAACCGGAACTGATCTTCGCCGACGAGCCGACGGGCAACCTCGACTCCACCTCGAGCGCCGGCATCCTGCACTTCCTGCGCGCTGCGGTCGAGAAGATGGGCCAGACGATCGTGATGGTGACCCATGACCCGGCGGCGGCGAGTTGGGCCGACCGGGCCGTGTTCCTCGCCGACGGTCAGATCGTCGGCGACCTGGGTGAACCGACCGCCGAGAAGGTCCTGGAGCAGATGCGCAAACGTGACGCACGCATCGGCGCCGGCCACGAACGCACCCGCGCCTGATCGGCGGTCCGACATGTTCCGCACCACCCTCGCGAACCTCTCCCGACGCAA
>JBDZVK010000260.1:2569-3907 GCA_040255725.1 Actinomycetota bacterium | reverse complement strand
ACCAAGGCAACCCTCAGATCCTCGAGGTCCAACCCCGCAGCGGCCTCCGAGACCGGCACGGAAGCATCCAACAGATCCATGCCCTGCATTCTAGCGAACATACGTTCGAATTGCAACCGATTTCTGACCGATCTGTTCCGATCTTCCGTCGGTTCCTGCCAGGGTCGCGACTCGGTGATGCCGGTCGCGGTGACCCCTCGCCGGCGCGACTTCGGGTTTCTGCCAGGCCATGCCATGATGCGGGCTACCAGTTCCCCCTTTTCCAAGAGGAGTCGTCCCGTGACCGCCCCGACCAGATTCGGTTCTCGTCGATCGATCGAGATGTTCGTCGCCTGCCTCGCACTACTGGGCCTGGTGTTCGTCGCCTCGTGTTCATCGGATTCGAGTTCGTCGACCGACGGCGCGGACGCCACCGCCCAGGCTGATGCCCAATCAGACGGCGACGCCGATGGCAACAAGACAGACGACGGTGGGTCGAAAGCGAGCGGTACCGTTCCCGAAGGCTTCCCGGACATTCCGCTTCCCGAGTTCACCAAGGCCGACGTCGTCAAGTCCGGTGCCGGTGACTCGCCGGGTTGGAGCGTCATGTTCACCGTCGACCCGACGCTGGAAACCGACGGTGATCAGATCCTCACCGACTACGCGGCCCAACTCGAAGCGGCCGGCTTCCAGATCGAAGGCGACACGACCGACCCCAGCATCGAGGCCAACAAGGACGACACGATGATCACGTTCCATTCGTCGATGGACGGCACGATCACGATCGGCGTCTTCGAATCCTGATCGGAAGACTGCTCAGCCGTCGAGGCCGAGCACCCGTGCGGCATTCCCTCGCAGGAACTTCGGCCACACGTCGTCGTCGAAGCCGACGTCGGGCAGCTCGGTCATGATGCGTTCGAGTGACAGGCCCATCGGGAAGTAGCCGGCGTAGATGACCTTGTCGGCACCCCTGGTGTTGGCGTAGTCGACGATGGCCTTCGGGTAGTACCGCGGCGCGAACGCGGAGGTCGAGTAGTACAGGTTCGGCCACTTCAACATGAGCTTCACGGCGAGATCGGTCCAGGGTTCGCACCCGTGGCGGGTGACGAAGACGAGCTCGGGAAAATCGAAGCACACCTCGTCGATCAGCTCGACCCGTTGGGCGGCGAACTTCAGACGCGGCCCCGGTACTCCCGCGCAGCAGAACACCGGGAGTCCCAACTCCACACACTTCGCGTAGACCGGGTACATCAATTTGTCGTTGATGGCCACTTGAGGGAACGTGCCCGCAGGAAACATCGAAACCGCGCGGATGCCGTGGGTCTCGTACAGCCGGGTGATGTCCCGGATCGCGTCCAT
>JBDZVK010000260.1:0-2469 GCA_040255725.1 Actinomycetota bacterium | reverse complement strand
GCCTTGCGCAGGTTGCGGACGCCCTGGGCGATGCGCTGTTCGTTCTCGATCAACGCAAAGCGGACGTGGCCGTCACCGCCCGGTCCGAACCCGACCCCCGGCGAGGTGGCGACGTTCGCCTCTCTGACCAGATACGACGCGAACTCCACCGAACCCATCTCGCGGTACGGTTCGGGGATCGGCGCCCACACGAACATCGTGCCCTGGGGCGGCGTGAGCTCCCACCCGATCCGGTTCAGTCCGTCGCAGAGGGCGTCACGGCGCGACTGGTAGATCGGCTGCACCTCGCGGGGATGATCCGGGTCTTCGTTCAAGGTGACCGTCGCGGCGATCTGGATCGGCTGGAAGGTGCCGTAGTCGAGGTAACTCTTCAGCTTGGTGAGCGCCCCGACGATCTCGGGATTGCCGACCACGTACGCCATCCGCCAGCCGGCCATCGAGAACGACTTGGTCATCGAGTACAACTCGACCGCGCACTCCTTGGCGCCCTCGGCCTGCATGATGCTCGGCGGTTCGTACCCGTCGAAGCCCAGCTCCGCGTACGCGTTGTCGTGCACCAGCACGACGTCGTTCTCGCGGGCGAAATCGACGATCCGCTGCATGAACTCGAGGTCGACACAGGTGGTGGTCGGGTTGTGCGGGAACGACAGCACGATCACCCGCGGCTTGGGCCACGAGTAGCGGTAGGCCTCCTGGACGTTCTCGAAGAAGTCGTCCTCGTCGCCCATCGGGATCTCCCGCACGTCGGCGCCCGCGAACAGCGGCCCCCAGATGTGGATCGGATACGACGGCGACGGCACCAGCGCCGCGTCGCCCTGGGCGAGCAGCACCCACATCAGGTGCGAGAACCCTTCCTTCGCCCCGATCGTGGCGATCACCTCGGAGTCGGGATCGAGCGTGACGTCGAAGCGGCGCCGGTAGAGATCGGCCACCGCCTCACGCAGCTTCGGGATGCCCCGCGACGACGAGTACCGGTGGTTGCGGGAATTGTGCGCGGCCTCACAGAGCTTGTCGACGGCCACCTCGGGCGACGGCAGATCCGGGTTGCCGAAGCCGAGGTCGATCACGTCCTCGCCGGCGTGCCGTGCGGCGATCTTCAGCCCGTCGATGATCGTGAACACGTACGGGGGCAGATTGGTGATGCGCCGGAACTCCATGCCGTCCACGATAACGGTGAGGACTCCCCGGCCGTGGTTCGCGTTCTACTGCGGAGCGCGCTACCCGGTGCGTTGCGCGGCGAGCAGCGCCGACCCGATGCCACCGGCCCATTCGCCCATCGTCGCCTGTTCGATCGGCACCGCCGGACGCACGTCCGCGCCGATCACCAGCCCGGGAAACGCGTCACGGATCGGATCCATGACGATGTCGCCGGCTTCGATGAGCCCCCCACCGATGATCACCATCTCCGAGTCGAGCACGGCGACCAGGTTCGCGATCCCGAGCGCCACCCACCAACCGAAGTGCGCCATGATCTCGCGTGCCCCGGGGGCACCCTCGCGGGCGGCACGGGTGACGTGCTCCCCGCGTACGTCCTCGGGATTCCCGCCGGCCAGCTCGACCACCCGCGGCGACCGCCCACCCTCGGCGGCGTCACGGGCGATCCGGGCGAGACCGCTGCCCGACGCGTAGCGCTCCCAGCAGCCGTGGCGCCCGCACGGACACGGTGGACCGTTCGGGTCGATCACCATGTGGCCGGCTTCGCCGCCGAAGCCGTTCGCGCCCCGCAACAGCTCACCCTTCACGGTCACCCCGGCACCGATCCCGGTCCCCAGCGTGAGGAACAGCGTGTGGTTGTGGCCACCCCACGCGCCGCGTTCGTGTTCGGCCCACGCGGCGCAGGTGGCGTCGTTGTCGACCGCCGTGGGCAACCCGGTCGCGGCGGTGAGCCGTTCGGCGAAGCCGATCCGGCCGATGCCGGGCAGGTTCGGACCGGTGTGCATGACGCCGTCACGGTCGACCAGACCGGGCGCGCCGAGACCGACGCTGGTGATGTCGGCATCGAGCTCGCGGCGTGCCCGGTCGCGCAGGGCCGCGACCAGGTCGGTCATGGCGTCGACGAGTGCCTCGGCGCCGGCATGGGGGGTGGGGACCCGTTCGGAGAGCAGGATGCCGAAGTGCTCGTCGTCGGCGGCGACCGGCGTGTTCGTGTCGAGGACGACACCGAGGAGCTTGGTGCCGCCCAGGTCGAGTCCGCACACCAGACGGCGCGACGTGGCCGCGCGGTCAGTCATCTTCGACCTGGATCGTCTGGAAGTCGTCGGCATCGTCGTCGCCGGTGGGCCGGGGCGGACCCGATCTGGCCGCCCGGAACGCTTCGGTGGCCACGTCGCGCAGCGATTCGAAAGCCGCGGAGATCGACTTCGGGTCGGCGACGAGTTCTTCGGCCGCATCGAGCGCGCTGCGTGCCGCGGCGATCAGCTCGAGCGCGGCGCTCTGGAAGAGCTCCACCCCCTCGCCGGCGAGGTGATG
>JBDZVK010000259.1:0-3939 GCA_040255725.1 Actinomycetota bacterium | reverse complement strand
ACTCACACGAACGGGGCTATAGCTCAGTTGGTTAGAGCGCACCCCTGATAAGGGTGAGGTCGCAGGTTCGACTCCTGCTAGCCCCACGACCACGACGATCCGCAGCGCTCGACGGCGCCTGGCGTGGTCGCCCCATCACCGTTCTCCCACAGGCAGTTGCCATGGCTCAGTCACGCTTTGCGATCATGACGCTGGTTCGCCGGGCACTCGTGGCGATCGGCGCGGCGGCGATCGTGGCCGCGGCCCTTCGCCTCCGGGGATCCGGCGGTGTCCCGCCCCGTGACGGCGGTTGGCGCGAGCTGTCCGGACCCGACCTCCGCTGATGCGCCTTGCCGTCGTCGGTCTGGGCGCGGTCGGCGCACGGGCTGCTCGCCAGTTGGCCTCGACGCCGGGGGTGACCGGGATCGTGCTCGCCGAACCCGACGTCGCCAAGCGGGACGCGATCGCCGAGATCCTCGGGCCGGTCGCGACCACGGTCGACTGGGCCGCTGACGACGACCTGCCCGGCGGCATCGCCGATTGTGACGCCACCCTGCTTGCCGGTCCGTCCGAGGCCCACGTGGCACAGGCCCGGCGACTCGTCGCGCTGCGCCGGCCGTTCGTGTCGACCGCCGATGGAAGACCGGTCGTCCAGGCGTTGGTCGATCTCGACGCGGAGGCCGCGTCCTACGGGGTGCCGGCGGTGGTGGGCGCGGCGTTCTCTCCTGGTCTGAGTTGCGCGCTGGCCCGCCACGGAACCACATGGTTCGACGAGGTCGACGAGGTCCACGTGGCCTGGCTCGGAACCGGCGGACCGGCGTGTGCGCATCAGCATCACCGCAATTTCGCCGGCAGCGCGTTGGAATGGCACGACGGTGAATGGACCCAGCGTCCGGCAGGGTCGGGTCGCGAGTTGTGCTGGTTTCCCGACCCGGTGGGTGCTGCGGACTGCTACCGCGGCGACCAGTGTGAACCGCTGTTGCTGCAGCCGGCCCTCGCGGGTGTGGGCCGGATCACGGCGCGCATGGCCGGGACCCGGAGAGATCGGATGCTGGCGCGTCTGCCGATGCTGCGACCGCCCCATCCCGAGGGCGCGGTCGGCGCGCTCCGCGTCGAGATCCGGGGGCGTCGTTCCGGTGCGACCGACACGGTGGTGCTCGGCGCGATCGATCGGCCGGCGGTGGCCGGCGCGGCGGTGGCGGCGGTGGCGACGGTCTGGGTGGCCGAGGGTCTGGTCCAGGGGCCGGGTGTGGGCGGTGTCGCCGCGCGCTTCGAAGCGGTGCCCTTCCTCTCCGAACTCGCGCGGCGTGGCATCCGCGCGGCGATTTTCGAGGGCTCGTCTCCTGCCGATCCCGTGGCGACGGGCGACTGATCGCCGCTTCGATTGCATGACGGACGTGTAACGATTGGCACGTCGTCTCAGGTCCTTTCGAGATGTTTCGATATTCGTCGACTATTGTCGTGCTTGCCATGAGTGCCCCGATCGGAGTATCCGATAGGGGCTTTGTGCGCCAGTGGCGCACCTCGGCGCAGGTTCGCCGCAGGGGGCAGGGTTCAAGTCCTCGGGCCGGCATGCCGAGATGTAGGCATCACACCAAGAGAGGGTTCTCGATGGGCACCATCAGCGAGGCACAACGTAGAGAGCTGATCGAGGGGCATCTGCCGCTCGTCCGGCACGTCGTGTTCCAGGTTGCCGTGCACTTTCCCCGCCACGTCGACCGTGAGGAACTGGCGACCGCGGGGTCGCTCGGGTTGGTCGAGGCCGCCCGGCGCTTCGACCCCGAGCGGGGTGTGCCCTTCGACCGGTTCGCCGCCCGCCGCATCCGTGGAGCGATCCTCGACGCCGTGCGTGCCGCGGACTGGGCGCCGCGGTCGGTCCGCAACAACGCCCGTCGACTCGAGGGCATCGAACAGCGGCTCGCCTCGGAGCTGGGTCGCACGGCCACGAACGACGAGATCGCCCAGGCGCTCGGCATCACGACCGATGAACTCCATCGCCTGCGCGACCGCCTGTTCCGTTCGGTGGTGCTCGCGCTCGAGTACGAGGTCAACGAGGCCGATGAGGAACTCACGCTGGTCGAGATGCTCCGCGACGACGCCTCGGTGGAGCCCTCCGAGGAGCTCGAGCACCGGGAACTCCTCGCCTACATGCGCGACGCCGTCGAGTTGCTGCCCGAGCGTCACCGCACCGTCGTCGCCGGCTACTTCCTCCAGGGACGCAAGTCGCAGGTCCTCGCGGACGAGTTGGGCGTGACCGAGTCACGGATCTCCCAGCTCCGTTCCGAAGCCCTCGAGATGCTCCGCGAAGGCATCCAGGCCCAGTACGCGACCAACCACGGCAGCCACGTCGAACCGGTCGGGCGGGTCGCGAAGCGCAAGGCGCGGTACGCGGGGGCGATCGCCGAGCGCAGCGCCTGGGACGAACGCCTGTCGGTCTGACCCCGAGCGGCGGCCGTCCGCGCGGACGGCGACTCGGCCGTGATCGTCGGCTTGCCGGTGAGCGGTGAGGGTCGAAGGGATACCGTGGCCCGCATGACGGAATCGTCGGTCGAATCGTCGGTCGACGACTCCTCGGTCGGCGATGCGCCGGCCGGGGCAGCGTCCGGTGCGGCGTCGGATCTGTATCGTCTCGTCGTCGACGCGGCGCCGGACGGCGTGATCGTCACCGGGGCCGACGGCACCATCGTGTTGGCCAACCGGCGTGCCCGCGGGCTCTTCGGCTACGACACGGCCGACGGCGGCCTGGTGGGACGCTCCATCGACGACCTGCTGCCCGAGAGCCTGCGGGGTGTGCACGCCCGGCACCGCGGCCGCTACGCCCGCCACCCGCGGGCACGGGACATGGGGTCGGGCCTCGAACTGCTTGGTCTCACGGCCGACGGCCGCGAGATTCCCGTCGAGGTGAGCCTGTCACCGGTCGCCGTCGACGACGACCCTTACGTCGTGGCCACCGTCAGGGACCTCACCGAACGGCGGGCCGCACAGGCGGCGCTCGACGCGACACGCGACCGGCTCGCGCTCACCGCCGAACGGGAACGCATCGGTCGCGATCTGCACGATTCGGTCATCCAGCGTTTGTACGGCGCCGGACTCGCCATGCAGGCGGCGATCGCTGCCGATCCCGAGCGGCTCCGTGCCGCGGTGGGTCGTGCGGTCGACGAGATCGACGACACGATCGCCGAGATCCGGACCGTCATCCACGATCTGCGCCGCGATGTGGGTGAGCCCGATCGTCTGGCCGATCGGCTCCAACAGGTGGTCGATGCCCAGGCAGCCGCACTCGGCATCGACGTGCAACTGCACGTGGTCGGTCGACTGGCTTCTCGACCGTCCGAGCCGGTGGCCGACGCGGTCGTCGCGGTGGTCAGGGAGGGGATCGCGAACGCGCACCGCCACGGTCGGGCGACCCACGTCACGGTCGACCTCGAGATCGACGGCGACGACGGCATCCGGCTGGCGGTATGGGATGACGGTGCGGGCTTCGAACCCGATGTCGCTCTGGACGCGCCCGGTTACGGCCTGAAGAACCTGCGCGCCCGGGCGGCGGAGTTCGACGGCACCTTCGAGGTGCAGTCCGAACCCGGTGCCGGGGCAACGCTCATCTGGAAGATTCCTCCTGCTTGACGCGGTCCTCGACCTGCTGTCGCCGGCGCAGGCGGCACGCCGGCAGGCGCCGAGACGCAGGTGACCGTGCTCGACGGCAGCGGGAGTGCGTACGAGTACGACTCCGTGACCGTCCAGACCGCCGAGGTGAGCGGCCCAGACCGCAAGAGCGGCGCCGACAGCCTCTGACGAGTGAGCCTCGCGAAGGTGGTCGCGTGCTGTGGCGTGCCAGAGCGAATCGTCGGCAGACCCTTCGGGTGGAGACGACCCGCGTGCGCAGAGTGTGAGTTCCGGGGATCGTCGCGCGGTGGTTGTCGGGGTCGGTGGAAGGCGGCTGCGGGGCCGAGCGGGCCGCGG
>JBDZVK010000258.1:0-3959 GCA_040255725.1 Actinomycetota bacterium | reverse complement strand
GTGATCTCGCAGCGCTACGGCAACCTGTTCCAGATGTACGAGCGCATCACCGCCGAGGACCCCTACCAGGTGCCGATGCGGGTGTTCCCGGCCATCCACTACACGATGGGCGGACTCTGGGTGGACTACCACCTCGAGACCACCATCCCGGGCCTGTTCGCGATCGGTGAGGCGAACTTCTCCGACCAGGGCGCGAACCGCCTCGGCGCCTCGGCGCTCATGCAGGCGCTCGCAGACGGGTACTTCATCCTTCCCTACACGATCGGCAACACGCTCGCCCCCAAGCTCGGCGAGCCGGTACCCGACACGTCGCACGAGGCATTCGCGGCCGCCGAAGCCGAGGTCCGCGACCGCTTCGCCGGCTACCTGTCGGTGAAGGGGACCCGATCGGTCGACTGGTTCCACCGTGAACTGGGCAAGATCCTGTGGGAGTACGCCGGCATGGAGCGCAACCGGGCCGGCCTGGAGAAGGCCCTGTCGGAGATCCCCGCGCTGTACGAGGAGTTCAAGACCGACCTGCGGGTGCTCGGCGACGACCGGTCACTGAACCAGTCGCTGGAGCGGGCCGGGAGGGTCGACGACTTCTTCCAACTGGGTGAGCTGCTGTGTCGCGATGCCCTGGAGCGGGAGGAGTCGTGCGGGGCGCACTACCGCTCCGAATACGAGACCGAAGACGGCGAAGCCCTGCGCGACGACGAGCACTTCTCGTTCGTGTCGGCCTGGGAGTTCACCGGCGACGGTTCGCCCGAAGAACTGCACAAAGAGCCGCTCGAATTCGAAAACATCCACCTCGCGCAGCGGAGCTACAAGTAGCCATGACCATGACCGAACCGAACGCACCAGCCGCGGCCTCGCCGCACACGACGCTCGACGTGCACCTGCGGGTCTGGCGCCAGGACGGGCCGGATGCGACCGGCGGCTTCGAGGAGATCGAGGCGCCGGGGATCTCGACCGAGATGTCGTTCCTGGAGATGCTCGATGTGGTCAACGAACGTCTGGTCAACGCCGGCGAGGTGCCGATCGCGTTCGACTCTGACTGCCGCGAGGGCATCTGCGGGATGTGCTCGTTGATGATCAACGGACGGGCACACGGCCCCGAGCACGGCACCGCGACCTGCCAGTTGCACATGCGGTCGTTCCGCGACGGCGACACGATCAGTGTCGAGCCCTGGCGGGCTTCGGCCTTCCCGGTCATCAAGGACCTCGTGGTCGACCGCTCCGCGTTCGACCGGATCATCGAAGCCGGCGGGTACATCTCGGTGTCGGTCGGTTCCGCGCCCGACGCGAACGAGATCCCGGTCCCCAAGACCGTGTCCGACACCGCCTTCGACGCGGCGGCCTGCATCGGGTGCGGAGCATGCGTGGCCGCCTGCCCCAACGGCGCGGCGCAACTGTTCACCGCCGCCAAGGTGGCGCACCTGAACCTGCTGCCCCAGGGCGAACCGCAGCGCTACGAGCGGGTCGAGGCGATGGTCGACACGATGGACGGCCTGTTCGGGTCGTGCTCGAACCACCGCGAGTGCGAAGCGTCGTGCCCCAAGGAGATCTCAGTCGACTTCATCGCCCTGATGAACAAGGACTATCTGCGGGCCAAGTTCAAGAACCGCCGGTTCCTGTCTCGCAAGCCGTGACCGGGCCCGTCGCGGGCCCACCTCATCCCCAGGCGTAACCGCCCCGATCCGAAGGCCGGGTTCACCGATGCCGATCGCCATCACCGACGACCACGCAGCACTCCAGGACACCGCGGCCGACTTCCTCGGCAAGCACGACGTCCGTGCCGCCGGACGCGCGCTGCTCGAGACCACGACCGAGGAGCTGCCCGGATTCTGGGACGAGCTCTGCGCCCTCGGCTGGCTCGGCCTCGCCGTCCCCGAGGCGTTCGGGGGTTCGGGCTTTTCACTCGAGGAACTCGTGGTCGTCGTCGAAGAACTCGGGGCGCAACTCGCGCCGGGGCCGTTCCTGCCCTCCGCGATCGCCGGCGCCACGCTGGTCGCCGCGGGTGACGATGCCACGCGCCGTGCGCTGCTGCCCGGGATCGCCGCCGGTTCGACCATCGGCGCGGTCGCGCTCGCCGGCGACGTGAGCGTGACCGACGGCAAGGCATCCGGTGACGCCGGGATCGTCCTCGGTGGTGGTCTGGCCCAGGTGCTGCTCGTCGCCGCCGGTGACGACGTCGCGGTCGTCGAGGTCGGCGACGGGGTCACCGTCGAGGTGCCCCCGGCGCTCGATCCGGGGCGTCGCAGCGCACGCGTCACCCTCGACGGCGCTCCGGCGACGGTGCTTCCCGGGGCACGGGCCACACTCCGCGACCTCGCCCGGGTGCTGTTGGCCGCCGAGGCGGTCGGGGTCGCCAGGGCCGCGACCGACATGGCCGCGCACTACGCCTCCGAACGCCTCCAGTTCGGCCGCGTCATCGGCACGTACCAGGCGGTGAAGCACCACGTCGCCAACATGGTGGTCGCCACCGAGTTGGCGACGAGCGCCGTGTGGGACGCCGCCCGTGCGGCCGCGACCGGTGGCGATCAACTCGCCTTCGCGGCGGCGACGGCCGCGACGCTCGCCGCGCCGGCAGCGGATCTGTGCGCCAACCTCAACACCCAGGTGCACGGGGGCATCGCCATCACCTGGGAGCACGACGCCCACCTGTTCATGCGCCGCGCCACCACGTTGTTGGTCTACCTCGGCGCGGACGACGCGGCCGGCGAGCTCACCGACCTCGTCCGGCGGGGCGTGGTACGTGAGAAGGCCGTCGAGTTGCCGCCCGAAGCCGAGCCGATCCGCGCCGCGGTCCGTGCCTTCATCGACGAGATCGCCGAGTTGTCCCCCGAGCAACAGCGCACCCGGCTGATCGAATCCGGCTATCTGTTCCCCCACTGGCCGGCGCCGTACGGCCGAGACGCCGGAGCGGTGGAGCAGCTCGTGATCGAGCAGGAATTCGCCGATGCCGGCGTGAAGCGTCCGCAGTACGGGATCACCGCCTGGAACATCCTCACGATCATCCAGCACGGCACCCAGGACCAGCTCGACCGTTGGGTGCGTCCCGCACTCGACCAGGACGTCGTGTGGTGCCAGCTCTTCAGCGAACCCGACGCGGGTTCGGACGCCGCCGGCGTGAAGACCCGGGGCACCCGGGTGGAGGGCGGTTGGATCGTCGACGGCCAGAAGGTCTGGACCTCCGGTGCCCACTACGCCGGCATGGGGTTCGCGACGGTCCGCACCAACCCCGACGTGCCCAAGCACGAGGGCATCACGATGATGGCGATCGACATGCACGCCGACGGTGTCGAGGTCCGGCCGCTCAAGATGACCACGGGCGACTCGGAGTTCAACGAGGTCTTCTTCGACCACGTGTTCGTGCCCGACGACGACGTCGTCGGGCCGGTCGACGGGGGCTGGACGGTGGCGAGGGCCACACTCGGCAACGAGAGCGTGAGCATCGGCAGTGGCGGTGGAGGCGGCGGGGGCGGCTTCTCGGTGCCCACCTCGACACTGCTCGAGCATTTCGACGCGCACCCCGACCGCCTCTACGGCGGTGCCACCCGCCTCGGCCGTTTCGTCGCCCAGGGCCAGGCCCTCGGTCTGCTCTCGCTGCGCAGCGCGAATCGTGCCGTCGCCGGCGGCGGCCCCGGGCCCGAAGGGGCGATGACCAAGCTGGTGTTGTCGGAGATCGCCCACGAGTCCGCCGCGATCATGACCGAGCTGATCGGACCCGACGCGGTGTTCATGGACGGCGACGGCTTCGTGAGCAACCACATCGTGTTGATGCACCGGGGTCTGTCGATCGCCGGCGGCACGAGTGAGATCAAGCGCAACCAGATCGGTGAGCGGATCGCCGGCCTGCCGAGGGACCCGCTGATCAAGTGACGGGTCCCGGCTGCGACGTCGGCCGGCTCACCGCGACGACGCGGTGGTCTCGAACGGAGACGGGTCGCCGGTGCAGTCGTCGTTCCGCCGGCGAA
>JBDZVK010000257.1:0-3971 GCA_040255725.1 Actinomycetota bacterium | reverse complement strand
AGGTTCACGGTCACGCGGGCGGTGAAGTCCATGCCCTCATCGTGCCACAGGCAGGGTGAGTTCTCCGCAGGCGCGTGGCGGTGCGACCGTACCGGCCCGGTCGAGTCGACACGGCGCCGAGCGGTCGTCCTCGGGCCGGCCCTCGCTGGGGGACGGGGGCCGGCCCGAAGCCCCTCCATCCCTCAGGCGACTTCGAACTCGTGGTCGTGAGTTCACGAACTGGTTTCGGTCCTGCCGGCCGCGGCCCACAGCGGATAGATCCGATATCTCGAACAGACAAGCAGGTCTTGCCGGTGAGCGCAAGGGGATCGTGCGCGTCTGTCGTGAAACCGAGGGTTTCCACGACAGCGCGGCGCGGCGTCAACTCTCGGGATTCGCCAGGGCGCGGGCGATGGCGAGGTAGCCCTTGTACCCGCGAGCGCCCCAGGCCTCGTTCAGTTCGAGGTAGCGATGGGCGGTCCGGGTCACCCGGGCGATCGCCGCCGCGTCGAGCGGCTCCGAACCGGCACGGCCCAGGGCCGGCGACCCACGTTCGCTCCATGACGGGGCGCTCCTGATCACGTACCGGTCCCATACGTCGGGCGACTCGTCCCGGATCGCGCAGTGGAACGAGGCCAGACACGAGGTCGGGCGGATCTGGTCCCACACGACGCTGCCGGTGCCCGGCGGCGCCATCGCCGCCGACCGGTCGCCGCCCAGGATCCGATCGAGGTTGCGCTCGAGATCGCTCCGGTCGAACATCGCCCAGATGACGGCGCCCGCGGTGTCTCCGGTGTCGTCGAGTCGCCAGCGCACGACGGGCGCCGCACCCGAAACGCGGATCCTGCGACGCGTCACCGTGAACTCGGTCAGCGCGGCCCGCAGCAGGTCGTCCTTCATGCCACGGGAGTGGACCACGACCCGCGGAATCGTCCGACCGGCTTCGAGGGCGCTCCGCAAGGTCCGTAGGAGATCGAGCGCGAAGAACGTGCTGCGAGAGCGCGACACGGTCGAGTCCATGGAGTCACGGTCCCAGCAATCCATGAACAGCAGATCTCCTTCGTCCCAGACTGCTGCGTCGGCGCCCAATCGGTCGCCCCCAGCGCTCGAACCGCCGATGCGCTCCAGCGCGGTCTCGGGATCCCAATACTCCTCGACCGCGATCGCCATGGCCGGGATCCGTTGTCCGCCACGCTCGGCCATGCCCGATCGGTAGAGATCGAGCAGCCGGCCGATCTCGGTCGCCCGAGCGAGCGAGTCCTCGACGAAGACGAGTCGACCGGTCACGCTTCCAGTAGATCACGTCGACGTGCCGATCGGCGACGGACCGGAATCGACTCCGGTGCAGGCCACCCGACTCCCCGTTCGCCGATCCTGCACCGGCCGCTTCGCCCCGACGGGCCTTCGATCGACGTCTACCCTCGAACCGTGCGCACGGGGGGTATTCAGGATCAGCACCACCAAGCGACGTTTGCGATCCGCGCGCTCGCCCATGTCACCACGGCGATCAGCGGCACGAAGGGCCGGTCCGTGCCGGCGCGACTGGCGCTCCTCGGCGCATCGCTCGCCGTCGACGTGTTCGCCGCGCGTCGGGCGATCGGCGCAAAGCGACACCGTCTTCTCGAAGTGTCACTCGACCTGCTGGACGCTGGCGCTTGGAGTCGGCTCACCGGCGACTCGCCTGCCACGACGAGGCCGACGGTCGTGGCCACCGTCGTGCCGGCGGCTATGGAGACCGGGTTCCGCCTCGGCGCGGGAACCGACGCGGTGCCGGTGGTACGACCGGAGCGGCCGTGGCGGCCGGTCTGGTCACCATCGCTGCGGGCCCTCGTGCATCGGCGTGCGAACCGATTCGGCTCGACTCGCTCATCGACGCCGGCGTCTCCCACCGGGCGATTCCGCGTCGATGTCGCCCGACTCGCAGAAGTGGTCGTCGAAGTAGGCGTCGACGTGGTGCCGCCGTTGATCGCCATGAGTGCCGTGCGGCGCCGACGCGGACTCAGAACCGGGGCCGGCGCGTTCGGCTGGGCGGCGTTGGCGGCCGGGAGCACTCATGCCCTGGCCCGGGGGCGCGCCAAAGCGCAGTCCGACACGACGCTGATGTGGGACGAGCGGACCGCCTATCTGCTCGCGGATGCGCGCATCCAGTCGAGGGTGCAGTCGGCTCTGATGCACAACCTTGCTCGGGTCGACCCCAAGGGCATGCTTGCGTTCCTCGAACGCGCGGGTTCACGCCGCGCCGGGATCGTGCTCGACGAACTCTCGAGTGCTCCCGGCGAGGTGACCACCGCGGCGCGCGAACGCGGGTTGACGCTGTCGGCGACGGTCGATCTGAGGCGAATCGACCCGCCGCAGCACCGCATCCGCTGGGTCGCCGAGGCACAGGTGCGCCACATCCGCAACGCGATCGGGCAGATCGACGCGTCCGTCGCGGCTGCCGGGGCGGCTGCGCCCTCCGACGACGTGGTCACCGTCGTGGAGGCCGACGCGCGCCGCCTCGTGCTCGAGTACCGCGGTTCCCGCATCGTCGCATCGCAGCCGACGCCGCAACTCGTGATCCGCCTCGAGCCCACGATTCCGGGGCTGCTCGGTTCGAGCGCCTGGACGCTCTCCACGGCGCTTCCCGCGTTCGGCAGCGCTCCCCTCTGGGCGGCTGGCACGGCCACCGGCATGCAGTGGTTCGCGGCCTGGCGACTGGCGTCGCGGGAGGCATTGGAGCGGCGCGGCGACCGGTTCACCGCCGTCGTCGTGAGCGCGTCGACACTGCTGTTGAACCTCGCAATCGCCCGGTCCGGTTCGTCGTCACGTCCGCCCGTTCCTGCCGGCAGCGGACTAGTGCCGTGTCCTGCGACGGGCGCGACACAGGCGCTCACCCTGCTGGTCGGCGGCAGCTGGAACGATCTCCCCACCGAGCGGTGGTGGTTGATCGGAGTCGCCGCACTTTCATGGGCCGTCGGCAGTCGCCGCGCCGAGGGTCTGGGGCTCGACGGCACGGTGACCGAGCTCGCCTTTCTGGTGATGCCCGCCCTGGCGAGCGCGACCATCGGTGACAAGACCCGCCGAGAAGCCCAGGCGCTGGAGACCGCACTTCGAGCGCGTCTGGGTGACACGATCGAACACAGCGCCCGCGAAGAAGCGCGGGAACAGGTGCGCCGTTTCGCCGACCAGCTGCGCTGTGTGATCGACGAACTTCCCCTTCGCCACCCCGGACTCGACGATGCCGAGGTGGACCGGATCGTTGCGGACTACCAGGCCGAACACGACCGCATCGTCGGCCTCGATCCCCTCGAGGCCATCGGCCTGTGATTGCGTGCTCAGCCCGCCACGCCGGGCCAGTCGGCGAATGATTGCCCAGTGACCCGCTCATAGGCCTCGACGTAGCGGGCCCGGGTGGCGGTGACCACCTCGGCGGGCAGGGTCGGCGGCGGCGGGGTCTTGTCCCAGTCGAGGCCGTCCAGATGGTCGCGCAGCGGCTGCTTGTCGAAGCTGGGCTGCGCGTGGCCGGGTTCGTAGGTCTCGGCCGCCCAGAACCTCGACGAATCCGGCGTGAGCACCTCGTCGCCCAGCACCAACTCGCCGTCGACCAGGCCGAACTCGAACTTGGTGTCGGCCACGATGATCCCCCGCTCGGCCGCCAGCGCCGCGCCCCGGCGGTACAACTCCAGCGACACGTCCCGTAGCCGCTCGGCCCACACGGCGCCGACCACCTCGACGGCCCGGTCGAAGCTGATGTTCTCGTCGTGGTCGCCCACCTCGGCCTTCATCGCAGGCGTGAACACCGGCTCGGGAAGCTGCTGCGCTTCGAGCATGCCCGCGGGCAGCTTGGTGCCGTGCATCGTGCCCGCCGCGACGTACTCCTTCCATGCCGACCCGGTCAGATACCCACGCACGACGCATTCGATCGGAAACATCTCGGCCCGGCGGCACAACATCACGCGGCCGGCCAGATCGGCTTCGTCCGCTCCGTCGCGGGCAGCGGGCGGCAGGTCGTC
>JBDZVK010000256.1:0-3987 GCA_040255725.1 Actinomycetota bacterium | reverse complement strand
GTCACCAGTCGATCTGCAGGGTGCTCCGCATGGCGGCATGGAACTCGGCGTCGTCGAGTTGTCTGCGGGTCGCGGCGACCCTGACGGCGTCACCGCCGACGGGAACGCGCAGCGGCGTGGCCTCGTCCTCGATCGCATCCGCGATCGCCCGGGCGACGTGCTCGGGGCCGGGCCGAGGCCCTCCGAGCAACGTCTCGTCGGCACCACGCCACTGGCGGTGCAACTCGGCGTAGGCGGTCGCGTCCACGTCGATCGGGCTGGTCTTGGTCCGCATCGCCGTGTCGACGTGGCCGGGCTCGACGACCACGACGCGCACGCCGAAGTGGCCGACCTCGTGGTGCAGCGACTCGCTGAGCGCCTCGAGCGCGTGCTTGGACGCCGAGTAGACGCCGAACAACGGGGTGGCGACGAATCCTTCGACCGACGACACGTTGACGATCACGCCGCCACCGCGGGTGCGCATCGCGGGGACGACGGCCTGGATGAGCCGGAGCGGGCCGAACACGTTGGTGGCGAACAGCGATTCGGCGAGGTCGACCGGGTAGTGCTCGAGTGGTCCGCCGAAGCAGACGCCGGCGTTGTTGACCAGCGCGTCGACGTCGCCGGCGACCGCCATGGCGGCGGCGATCGAACCGGTCTCGGTCACATCCAGGGCGATCCGTTGCGCCACGTCGAGTCCGTCCAGCGCCGACAGGTTCCGCGCCGTCGCGACCACCTCGTGACCGCGCTCGGTCAGCGCGGCAGCGGTCGCGCGGCCGATACCGGTGGAGCATCCGGTGACGAGGACCCGTGCCATCACCGTGAGCTTTCCACATCTGTCGCGCGCCCGACACCGATGGGTGTCCCTGCGGTCCGCGACACTGGGAACGTGCCCGATCTTCACGACCTCGCCGCACTCACCGGCGAGGTGCTCGCCGAGAACTACGACGCGGGGTCCATCGAACGCGGCGTCGCGTATGCGGCCGACGGTCGGGTCCGGCTGATCACCGACGTACCGGGTCTGCTCACCAGCGTGGTCGAGGGCTCGGGGCGCAACACCTACGTCGTTCGCGTCACCTGGCGCGACCTCGCCGGCGGCATCGTCATCGACGACACGTGTTCGTGCCCGCTCGGGGGGTTCTGCAAACACGCGGTCGCGACGATCCTGACCGCCCATGCCGAGGCGCTGGCGGTGTCGCTCGGCGCGGACGACGACGGCGCACCGGAGCCGTCGTGGCGGGCGGTCCTCGACGATCTCGTCGACGGCGACGACGACGACACGACCCGCTTCCCGAGGTCCCCGCTCGCACTGCAGTTCAGCGTGACGAGCCCGCGGGTCACGTACTACGACTCGTCCCCCGCCCCGCAGTTGTCGGTCAGACCGATGCGTCTGGGGAGGCGCGACAAGTGGATCAAGACCGGAGCGTCGTGGCGGGACCTGTACTACGCCATCCGTTCGTCCGAGTTCGATCCCGATCAGGTGGCGGCGCTCCGGGCGCTCTGGAACGCCTCGCCGCGGCATTCGTACCATCCCGACACCGGTCCGATGACCTTCGACCGGTTCGGTTCCGAGGTGTGGATCCACCTGCGCAACGTCGCCGATTCGGCCGTGGCCTTCGTCGACGAGTCCGGGCGACCCGACGTGCACCTGGCCGACGATCCGGCAGCCGTCGCGGTCGATCTCACCACCGCCCCGGACGGCGCGGTGCAGCTCGCGACCACCGTGTCGATCGGCGACCGACCGGTCGATCCCGACGAGGCGGACCTCGGCTACCTGGGCATGCCGCCTCATGGCATCTTCTTCGCAACCGCCGGCGACGGCACGGTGCTGGCGCGGCTCGACCGGCCCTTGAGCCCGGCGGTGCTGCGGATGCTGCACGCGCCACCGTTGCGTGTACCCGCCGGAGAGGTCGCCGAGTTGCTCGACACCTACCAACCGCTGCTCGCCCGTCGGGCCCGGGTCGGCTCATCCGACGGGTCGGTGACCATCACCGCTCGGCGGTTCGACGGCCTGGGCCTACGCGTCGAACGGCACGCGGTCGATGTCGCCACGACCACGTGGGAAGCACGCTACGTGCGTGGCGACTCGGTGAGCAGCCACGGCCTCACCGAACCGGCCGGTCTGGCACGTGACCGCGACGCGGAGGCCGCGGCGATCGCGCGGCTCGACCTGCCCGATGCGATCCGTCCCCTGCTGGCCGATCCCCGGGGCATCCCCGTCACGATGACGGTCCGCGGTGCCGCCACGGTCCGTCTCTTCGCCGAGGCGCTGCCGTGGCTGACCGACCAGGCCGGGGTCACCGTCACCGTCGACGACGTCGGTGAGACGGTCCTGCCGGACCTGCGTGAGGCGACGGCCGACCCGCTGGTCGAGCTGACGGTGTCGGATCCGGCGGTGCGATCCGACCAGACCGACTGGTTCGACCTGGCGGTGAACGTCACCGTCGACGGTGAGAAGGTGCCGTTCGCGGCGCTGTTCACCGCGTTGAGCCGGCACGAACCGGTCCTGGTGCTCGCCTCCGGCACGTGGCTGCGACTCGACCGTGCAGAGTTCGACCGGCTGCGCACGCTCATCGAAGAAGCCCGCGGACTGGTCGACTCCGGCGCCGAGGGCGACGACGACGAGACGATCCGGATCAATCCGTTTCAGATCTCGTGGTTCGAGGAACTCGCCGCGCTCGGCGTGGTCACCGCCCAGAGTGAGCGCTGGACGGCGAACGTGGCGCGCATGGGCGAGCTCGCGGCACCCACGGCGGGTACGCCACCGGCGACGCTGAAGGCCGAGTTGCGCCCGTACCAGGCCGAGGGGTTCACCTGGCTGCGGTTCATCCGTGCGAACGAACTCGGCGGGATCCTCGCCGACGACATGGGCCTCGGCAAGACGGTGCAGGTGCTGAGCCTGTGCGCAGCCATCCTCGAAGACGACCCGCGTGCCCGCTTCGTGGTGGTCGCCCCGACCAGCGTGGTCGAGAACTGGCAGCGCGAGGCGCACCGGTTCGTGCCGACGATGGCGGTGGCCACCGTCACCGAGACGGCCAGGCGACGGGGGGCCTCACTCGCCGAGGCGACCCGTGAGGCATCGCTGGTGGTCACCTCCTACACGCTGTTCCGGCTCGAGTACGACGACTACGCGGCCCTCGAGTGGGATCTGTTGCTGCTCGACGAGGCGCAGTTCGTGAAGAACCATCAGGGCAAGACCTACAAGGTGGTTCGTCAACTCCCGGCCCGCTCGAAGATCGCGATCACCGGTACGCCGCTCGAGAACAGCCTCATGGACCTGTGGTCGCTGCTTTCGATCGTGGCGCCGGGGTTGTACCCCGACCCCGACCGTTTCTCTCGGGTGTACCGCAAGCCGATCGAGAAGGGCGAAGCGCCCGAGTTGTTGGCGACGTTGCGGCGGCGGATCGCTCCGCTGATGCGTCGGCGCACGAAGGACGCCGTGCTCACCGAGTTGCCGCCCAAGATCGAACAGGTCGTCGACGTCGAACTGCACCCGAAGCATCGGAAGATCTACCAGACCCGCCTTCAGCGCGAGCGGGCCAGGGTGCTGGGTCTGGTCGACGACCTGCAGTCCAACCGGTTCGTGATCTTCAAGTCGCTCACGCTGCTCCGCCAGTTGAGTCTCGACCCGGGACTGGTCGACGAGGCCGACGACCACATCGGTTCGGCGAAGCTCGACCGACTCGTCGACGACGTGACCCAGATCGTCGCCGAGGGGCACCGGGCGCTGGTGTTCAGCCAGTTCACCCGCTATCTGCGGCGCGCCGAGCAGCGCCTGGACGCCGCCGGCATCGACACGGCGTACCTCGACGGGCGCACCCGCAACCGCGCCGAGGTGATCGACACCTTCAAGTCGGGCGCGGTGCCGGTGTTCCTGATCAGTCTCAAGGCGGGCGGGGTCGGCCTCAACCTGGCCGAGGCCGACTACTGCTTCATCCTCGACCCGTGGTGGAACCCGGCCGCCGAGACCCAGGCGGTCGACCGTGCGCACCGGATCGGCCAGGTCAA
>JBDZVK010000255.1:0-4009 GCA_040255725.1 Actinomycetota bacterium | reverse complement strand
GATCCCGAACCTGGTGACGATCGTGATCGACGACGACGTCGAGAAGGCCGCGGACGTCGTCCGGATGCACCTGGGTTTCTACATCGGGGGCATGGGCGCCAAGGAGGTCAACTTCCACGCCGACGTGTTCTCGCGGATGGGTTACGAAGCCGAGGTGCACAAGATCCAGGACCTGTTCCTGGAGGGTCACAAGGACGAGGCGATCGCGTCGGTGCCGCTGTCGCTGGTCGAGGACGTGGCGCTGGTCGGGCCACGCGACAAGGTGCTGGGTGAGCTCGAGGCGTGGAAGGAGACCTGTGTCACCACGCTGCTGGTGTCGGGTCCGCCGGCCCACCTCGAGCAGGTCGCCAACCTCGTCGGCGACTGAGCAGCAGCCGCCTCAGGCGAGCTGGGAGCGGATCGCCTTGCCGTCGAGCCGGGTGCGTTGCAGCCCGGCGCCCTTCCCCGGCTTCTTGACCGGTTGGCCGGCGATGAGCACCCAGTCGATCCCGGTCGAATAGGCGACCGGTCGCTTCACGGTCGCCCGGTCGGTGACCGTGTGGGGGTCGAAGATGCACACGTCCGCATCGGCGCCGCGTTGGATGCGACCCTTGCGGGCGAGTTGCGGTGAGCGCTTCTCGAGACGCCGCGCGGGCAGGATCGTCATCTTCGCGAGCGCGTCGGTGAGCGTGAGCACCTTCCGGTCTCTCACCCAGTGGCCGAGTACCCGACAGAACGTGCCCGAGGCGCGGGGATGGTTGTTGCCGGTGTCGACGATCGCGTCGGACCCGATGAGACTGCGCGGGTGTTCGAGTGCCTTTCGGACCGACGACTCGGGGATCGCATACGCGATCGTCAGCGCATTGTCGGCCTGGGCGGCGGCAAAGGTCGAGGCGTTCAGTCGGTTCGGGCCGCCGGCCACCTGCAGGTCGCGGTAGGTGATCCGGAACCGTTGCTGCCAGCCGGGCGAGAAGCGGGTGGAGGCCGCGTAGGTGCCCCAGTAGTCGTAGGGGTACAGGCCGAAGGTGACGTCGTGGCCGGCGTCGACGGCGGCGTCGATCTGTTTCAGTGCGGCGTCGATGTGCCAGGTGCCGCCGGTGGAGGGCAGGTGGGCGATGTGGACCGCGGCGCCGGATTCCTCCCCGAGTCGGAGGATCTCGGGAACGGTGCGGGTCTCCTGGGCGTACGACGAGTAGCGGCCGTGCACGAAGCAGGGCACGCCGTTGCGGGCGGCGACCTTGGCGAGGCCCAGCATCTCGGCGAAGTCGACCCCTGGGGTGTACTCGGGTTCCAGCGCCAGCCCCAGCCAGCCCTGGTGCAGTTGGGCGTCGAACTCATCGGCGAGTTGGCCGACCTGGTAGGAGGTCGCGGTGTCGCCGACGTTGAGGCCGAGCTGGTGGTACCGCACCCAGTGGTCGCTGAACGCGCCCCCGAAGTTGAGCGGCGTCGTGCCCTGGTACGCGGAGAAGAAGTCGGGCAGCCACCAGCCTTCCTGCATGCCGTGCATGCCGAGGTTGGTCGTCACGCCGTCGGCGACCTTGTACCACGATCCCCGAGGTGTCGGCTCGTAGGAGAGCACGTCGATGAAGCCGGGGCTGACCACCCGACCCTCGGCGTCGATCGTCGATCTCCCCGACGTGACGGTGTCGCCGAAGCCCGTGATGGTCCCGCCGTCGATGCCGACGGTCAGAGTGCCGTCGAAACCCGAGTCGGGGTCGATGACCCGCCCACCTCTGATCACGGTGTCGTAGGTGTGGTCGGGTCCGGGCTGGGCCGCCGCGCCGTCGAGGGCCGGCGGTTCGCTCGGCGGGTGCGGTCGGGACGCCACGTCGGGCGGACGATGCCCGGGCGCAGGCCGGGACGGTCGCGGCCGCGGCAGGTTCCGGAGCGCAACGGCGCTCGCCGCCACGAACGCACCGGTGACCAGCAGTTTGCGGCGCTGGGGAGAAGGGGGACCTTTCGGGTCCGGTGGTGGGCCCGGGGTCCCAGGATCGTCGGGCACTCTCGCGAGCTTACCGGCGTGGTCGGCCCGCTCAGGCTGCGCCGACGAGCCGATGCAGGCACCGGTGCAGCGGATGGGCGGCGTCGATCCGCGGCGTCGGGCCCGACAGTTCGAGCGCTGCCGGCACGCACAGACGTGAGGCCGCGGCTCCGGATGCGGTGACCACGTGGATGATCCACGCATCGAGCCGGGTCGTGCCCCCGTTGGTCGACGCGGGGACCCGGATCGTCGTCGGCGCACAGAGTCCGGCCAGGCGCCAACCCTCGGGCACGGTCACCGCGCCGAGCACGGCGAGCGTGTCGGCGATCGTGGTGAGTGCCGCAAGCGGCGTGCAGAACAACGCGAAGGGCACCGCGTCGGGGGTGGCGTCGGGGTCGTCCTCGGCGTGGATCAGGATCGGATGGTGCGCGCCGACGCACAGGGCGTCGACGGCGAGGGCGACCCGTTCAGGGTCGGGGAGTCGGATCGGTTCGGTGGACACGGGTACCTCCCGGAGAGCGCAGCGCTTCTTCGAGCGACCCTGGGAGGTCGCGACCCGGTGTCGTCGGTGCACCCGGCGACACCCCCATCATGGCGATCCGGTGTGACAGCCACGTTCGGGCGGCGGTGCCTCAGCGTTCGTTCGCGGCCAGCGCGGCCCGCACCGCCGGGTGGGCGGGGGAGAGCGGGATGCCGCCGATCGACGTCCGTCGGGGAACGGCCGCGACCGGCGGCTCCGGGGCGGCGGCGACGGGCACGATCCGGTCGAGATGGCGGGCGACTCCGGGCAGCCGCGCCTCGACGAGACTGCGAACCAGGCGCGCGTCGTTGGTCGCGAACGCGTGGGCCGCGTCGTGGGTGAGCTCGCATCCGGGGACATCGGCCGGTCCGATCCCGCGCGAGCCGCGTCCGCGTCCCGCGAGACCGATGGCCCGGAGGAGTTCGTCGACCTCGATGAGCGGCCGGCGTCCCGAGCGGTACAGGCCCGCCACGTCGAGGTGGCGGTGCTCGTACCAGGCGGCACGGTACGCGCACCGGTGGCCCGGAAGGGTCTCGCCACGGTGGCGTCGACGGGGGTCCGCGGCGAGACGCAACCCCAGGTGGATGCCGCGGATGCCGGCACGGTCCGCGAGGTACGGCAGGACGAATCCCGAACCGTTCCACGTGGCGAGAATGCCTGGACGGGCACGTGCGAGCGCCAGGTCGAGATCCTGCATCAGTCGGGGCTCGTCACCGTCGAAGACCTGGTCGCCGGCGGGTGTGGCGAGTACCGCTCTGACGACGATCGTGCGGCGCGGGTCGACGGCCGGTCCGTCGTCGCGGCCCGACCCGGACGCGGTGTCGTGCCCGGTCGGATGGCCCGTTTCGATGTCCAGTCCGTACACCGGATGGTGCGGCATCCGACCCCCTTGTCGCGGTCACGTCGGCGTGGCAAATCCTAGAAAGGCACCGAGCGGTCGTGGTGGACCCCCGGTCCACCGGTCACAGACGCAGCGCGGCGATCGAGGCGACCTGCGAGCGCTCACACGTGCGCAGGGTGACGTGGCCGAAGCACGGCTCGCCGGCGAACGCGTCGATCAGCACCGACACGGCGTTGTTGCGCTCCGACAGGTACGGCGCGTCGATCTGGGACGTGTCGCCGGTGAACACGACCTTGGAGCCCTCGGCGACCCGGGTGAGGATCGTCTTGAGCGTGGTGGCTTCGAGGTTCTGGGCCTCGTCGACCACGATGAAGCTGCCGTGCAGCGACCGGCCGCGCAGGTGGGTGACCGAGTCGAGCAGCAGCTTGTCACGACCGATGAGTTCCTCCATCACCATCCGGGCATCGGCGTGGCTGCGGCGTTCGGTGAGCGCGACGAGCGCGTCGGTGATCGCTCCCATCCAGGGTGAGAGTTTGTCTTCGAGCGATCCGGGCAGGAAGCCGACCTCGGCCTTGCCGACGGGCACGACGGGGCGGTACACGCACAGCCGGTCGTAGTGGGACTGCTCCACCACCTGTTCGAGGCCGGCGGCGAGCGCCAGGATCGTCTTGCCGGTACCCGCGGTGCC
>JBDZVK010000254.1:0-4066 GCA_040255725.1 Actinomycetota bacterium | reverse complement strand
CAGGCCCAGAACGAACTGTCCGACCAGTTCGAAGCGATGCTCGCCGGCGAATCGCCGACGACCACGTCTTCGGACCCGTCCGGGCCGGGCTCGACGCTCCCGGTCGAGGTCGCCCCCACCAAGGATCTCGCCGTGGCGGTGGGCGACCCGATCGGTCGCCTCGACATCCCCAAGCTCCACGTCGACAAGATCGTCGTCCAGGGCGTCCCGCTGGTCGAGTTGGACCGTGCCCCCGGGCACTATCCGCAGACGCCCTTCCCGGGTCAGGCCGGGAACTCGGCCATCGCCGGTCACCGCACCACCTACGGCGCGCCGTTCTACAACATCGACAAGCTGAAGCCCGGCGACGAGATCCACATCAAGACCCTGCAGGGTTCGTTCACCTACAAGATGATCTGGTCGAAGATCGTCAAACCCGACGCGATGTGGGTGCTCGACACCGATCCGGACCACCCGAACACGCTCACCCTGACCGCCTGCCACCCGCGCCTCGACCTGACCGAGCGCTACATCGTCCGAGCGGTGCTGGTGGGCAATCCGGCGCCTCGTCTACCGGGGCAGGACGCCGCGATGAAGAACTACGCGGCGCACTCCGATGCGCTCGCCGACGGGGTCACCGCCGCGTCGCATCCGGGCGCCTGGCCCCAACTGCTGTTGTGGGGGGCGATCTGCGCGGCGATCTGGCTCGTCGTCTGGTGGGCGTCACGCCGCTGGCGCCGGATCGAGCACCGTCAGCCGCCGCGGTGGATCCGGGCCGTGGTCCCCTACGTCGTGGGCGTGCCGGTGTTCGGCGTCGCGCTGTTCTTCGCGTTCGAGAACCTCTCGAACATCGTGCCCGCGGGCCTGTAGCCGTTCGGCCGCGGTCAGCGGCCGTGGAATGAAGGTCCGTGTGATCGTCGCGAGCTGCGAAGCTCGATGCCCATGGACCTGGTCGCGCGCCTCGAAGCGGCACTGGCGATCGACGAGGTCGAGTCTCTCGCGGGCGGTCACCAGAGCCGGGTGTTCCGGGGAGTGGGCCCTCATGGACGCGTCGTCGTCAAGGTCCAGGATGCGTCGCTGACCAACCGCGTAGATCTCGATACCCGACTCGACGTGGTCGCCGCGCTCGCCGACCTCGACCCCCGTGTCTGCCGTCCGCTGTCATTCGGCGAGACACGGGTCATCGAATTGCGCTCTGGAGGCGTGGTCGATCACTACGTGACCGGCTTCGAGTTCGCTGTGGGCAGGACGCCCGACCCCGGTCGGGGTCCAGACGCCGAAGCCATGGGGACCGCCCTTGCGCGCCTGCACGAGGCGATGCGCCGGCTTCCGCCGACACCGCTTCCGCCCGTGGCGGCACTCGACACGATTTCGGAGGAACACCTGACCGCGCTCGGCCCCATCCAACTCCTCCACGGCGACTTCAATGCCGACAACTTGCGTGTTGCCGAGGGCACCCTCCGAATCTTCGACTTCGACGACTGTGGGTACGGCCCGGCAGTCTTCGACGTCGCCAACGCGCTCTACATGGTCCTCTTCGACGCGCGCACCTCTGCACGGCCCGGAATCGACCTGTTCCGACGGCGGTTCGTGAGCGGCTATGAAGCCGAGTCGAGGGCGACCTTCTCCGCCGACGATCTCGATCAGCTCATCGACCTACGCGTCGACGCACTCGCGAGGTGGCTCGCCGACCCTTCGCGTGCTCCCGCAGGCATCCGAACGGCGTCGCCCGGGTGGCTGGCCACCCTGCGTGCCTTCGTCCTCGATCACCGCGCTCGTCGCTGACCGACCCCGGCGTGGACCGCCGTGTCGACGCGCAGGCACGAGTCAGCGGCCGTGGAATTCGGGGCGTCGCTTGTCCGCGAACGCGGCGAGCCCCGCGGCCAGGTCGTCGCTCCGCCAGGCCGCGAGACGGGCCTCGATGGCCGCCGTGGACGGTTCGACGGGTGTCTCGGCGTCGGCCAGCATCGCCTTGTGAGCGGCGATCGTCAGCGGTGCCAGCCTGGCGATGTCGCCGGCCCAGTCGATGCCGGCGGCACGGACGTCGGTGTCGTCGTCGACGAGCCGGTGGACGAACCCCGATCCGGCCAGCGCGGTGCCGTCGAAGACCTCGGTGCCCACCAGCATCGCCCGGGCCACCGAATGGCCGACCGCCCCGGCGAGGTGGTGCACGGTGTAGGCGTCGACGGTGAGGCCGAGCCTGGCGGCCGGGATCCCGAAGGTCGCTCCACGGGTGGCGAGGCGCAGGTCACAGGCCATCGCCAACTGGGTGCCCGCCCCCAGCGCGGGACCGTGGATCGCCCCGATCACCGCGAACGGCGCCGTCCGGAGATCTTCGAGCGCGCCCCGCAGCTCCGCGACGAACCCTTCGTCCTCGACGGTAGACAGGTCGGCCCCGGCACAGAAGTTGCGACCCGCACCGGTCAGCACCAACGCCCGCACGCCGTCGTGGACGGCCGAGGTGACCGCGGCGCGCAGCTCGCTCAGGTGGGCGTGGTCGAGCGCATTGCGGCGGTCCTGGCGGTCGAGGGTCACCACCATGACACCCACCGGATCAGACAGGGAGTCGCGGTGCACGGCCATGGCCGGCGACCGTACACGAGGTTGCGCCGCGCGAAACACGTCTTTGCACGGTTGCGTCGCCCATGACCCGGTCGACCGTTCAAAGTCGTGATCGCGTCGAGCCGGGGCGCACCTGAACACGCTCGGCGACGATGCCGGTACCGACGCCGGCCCCACGGGACTCTCGAAGCCCCGGCACTAGCATCGTCCCCCTGACGCCCACCGTCCGCCGCTTTCCGAGGAGCTTCATGAGCCACGTACTCGCCATCGATCTGGGAACGGGCGGGCCGAAGGTCGCGCTGGTGAGCCTCGACGGCGAGATCGCCGGTTCCGAGGTCGAATCCACCGAGCTGATCCTGGGCGACGGCGGCAAGGCCGAACAGGACCCGGCCGACTGGTGGCGGGCGATCGACGCCGCGGCGATCCGCCTGCTGGAGCGCGAGCTCGTTCCCCGCGGCGACATCGACGCGGTCGCGGTGACCTCGCAGTGGTCGGGCACGGTCGCGGTCGACGCGCAGGGCAAACCGCTGATGAACGCGATCATCTGGATGGACTCGCGGGGCGCCGCCGAGATCCGGAAGGTCACCAGCGGCGCGCTCAAGGTCCAGGGTTACGACGTGCGGCGGCTCAAGACGTGGATCCAACGCACCGGCGGCATCCCGAGCCATTCGGGAAAGGACCCGACCGCGCACATCCTGTGGATCAAGGCGAACCTGCCCGACGTCTACGACGCCACCCACACGTTCCTCGAACCGTGCGACTATCTCAACCTGCGCCTGTCGGGTCGGACGGTCTCGAGCCACGACGCGATCACGCTGCACTGGATCACCGACAACCGTGACCGCAACCACATCGTCTACGACGACGAGTTGATCGCCGCGTTCGGCCTCGACCGGGCCCGACTGCCCGAGTTGGTGCCGTCCGCGTCGGTCGTCGGCACGGTCACCGCTGAAGTCTCCGGCCGTTGGGGGCTCACGCCCACCACCAAGGTCGTCACCGCCACCGGCGACGTGCACTCCGCCGCCGTGGGTTCGGGCGCGGTCGCCGACTACGCCGGGCATCTCTACATCGGCACGTCGTCGTGGTTGAGCTGCCACGTCCCCTGGAAGAAGACCGACCTGTTGCGCAACCAGGCGGCGCTGCCCTCGGCGCTGCCCGGCCGCTATTTCATCGTGAACGAGCACGAGACCGCCGGGGCGTGCCTCGACCACCTCATCGACGAGGTGATCTTCGCCGACGACGCCCTGGACACCCCGAAGCCCGACGACGCGTACGCGCGGGTCGAGGCGCTGGCCGCCGAGGTGCCCGCGGGCGCGAACGGGGTCGTGTACACCCCGTGGCTGAACGGCGAGCGCAGCCCGGTCGATGATCACACGATCCGCGCCGGCTGGCAGCACGTGAGCCTCGCCAACACCCGGGCCGATCTGGTGCGCGCCACCTACGAGGGCGTCGCGTTCAACAGCCGTTGGTTGCTCGAAGCGGTCGAGAAGTTCACCAAGCACCGGCTCGACACGCTCAACTTCAT
>JBDZVK010000253.1:2564-4067 GCA_040255725.1 Actinomycetota bacterium | reverse complement strand
CTGCAGGCGTTCGACCTCGCCGAGGAGGCGGTGGATGCCGGCGACCCCCGCGTCGTCGACGCGGGTGACCGGCAGGCCGTGGGCCGCGAGCACGACCGCGCATTCGTCCGCGACGGGCAGGTCAGCCGTCCCGGCGGTCACCACGACCACCGGTGCACAACCGCTTCTGGTCGGTCGCGCCCGCCAGACCAGCGTCGTGCCCGCGGGCACGCTGGCGTCGCCGTGGACCGTCGCCCCCGGGTGGGCGTCGGTGGCGGCGGCGAGTTGAGCGGCGTCAGCGCGCGACACGATCACCGGTCCGGCGTCGGGGTCGGCCTCCAGCAGGTCGCCGACGATCGCCGCGACGTGCGCCGGGGACTTCCCCGGCGCGTACACCGCCTCGGGACGGCCCTGGCGCAGCGCACGGTGGTGGTCGACGCGGGCGAACCCCAGGTCGGTGAACGGCAGCTTCCGTAGCCGGGCGACGGCGTCGTCCGCGGTGACCGCACCCGACGAGACCTGTTCGATCAACGTACGAAGGTCACCGGCGTCCACGTCACTATCCTTGCCGGTCGTGCCGGACCCGTCAGATTCCCCTCAGCCGCGTTGGTCGCGGGTCGGCTTCCTCGGTCCCGAAGCGACGTTCTGCGAACAGGCCGCGCAGTCGCTTCCCGGCATCGACGCCATCGATCTGGTGCCCTTTCCGTCGATGCCCGAGGTGCTGCACGCCACCGAGAACGGCGAGGTCGACGCGGGGGTGGTGGCGATCGAGAACGCCCTCGAGGGCATGGTGAACGTCACCGTCGACACGCTCACCTTCGAGGTCGAGTTGCTGATTCAGCAGGAGATGGTCGTGCCGGTGAGCCTCGATCTGCTCGGCGTGCCGGGCGCGACGCTCGGCGACATCTCGTCGGTGGCCTCCATGCCGGTGGCGTTCGGCCAGTGCCGGCGGTTCCTCCACACCACGCTGCCAGGCGTGATCGAACGCGCCGCGGATTCGACCGCGGGTGCGGCCCGGACGGTCGCCGAGTCCGGTGACAAGCGGATCGCGGCGCTGGCCAACACCCTGGCCGGGGAGCGCTACGGGCTCGAGGTGTTGTCGTCCGCGGTCGAGGACGACGCCGAGAACGCCACCCGGTTCGTGCTGGTCGCCCCCGAACGGGTGCCGGCGCCGACCGGACACGACAAGACCACGATCGTGGTGTTCCAGCAGGCCGACCGGCCGGGTTCGCTGTTGGCGATACTGGCGGAGTTCGCCGCGCGGGCGATCAACCTGACCCGGCTCGAGTCGCGCCCGGCCCGTTCCGGCCTGGGCGACTACTGCTTTCTGATGGACCTGGAAGGCCACATCGCCGACGAGGTCGTCGCCGACGCGCTGCGCAGCCTGTATGCCGAGCAGGCCCGGTGCAAGTTCCTCGGTTCCTACCCGGTGGCCGGTGACGACGGGGTCGCGACGCGGGCCGAGGCGTCGTCCGCGCAGCGCGACGCGGCCCGCTGGATCGACACCCTGCGCAGCCGCATCGC
>JBDZVK010000253.1:0-2464 GCA_040255725.1 Actinomycetota bacterium | reverse complement strand
CCGGCTCAGGTTGCCGTCGGGGCGACCCAGCGGTCGGCCATGCTGCACGGCTGCACGTCGACGCCGATCCGTTCGAAGTAGCCGGTGTCGTGGAGCTGTTCCATGAAGGTGCGTTCGGCGGTGGTCGATGCAGGGACGACCTGCGACGGGGTCGCGTCGTCGGGGGGAGAGAAGGCGGCGAGGCCGCCCGATTCGCCCGCGCACGCGGGCGTCGGTGAAGGGATCTTCACGTCGAGGTCGAAGCCGAGGTCACGGTCCGGTTCCTCGGTGAGCATCGACGCGATGTTGTGCGCGTGACGGTCCCGGGTCGTGAGTGACCAGCCCTTCGCGCCGCCAGTTCCGGTTGGCGGGGCACCGAGGAACCGCCACTCGATCATGCGCAGGATCGACGTGTGATCGTAGAGGGTGTGGTCGACCGACCCGCGTGGGGCGAAGGGTGAGGCCACGACGGTCGGGATCCGGAACCCGGCCTGGCCGAAGTTCTCGGCGTCGTTGCTGCTGGACCGGGCATCGGGCAGCACCGGCGGCTTCACGTGGTCGAAGAACCCGCCCCACTCGTCGTAGGTGTGGACGAACACGCCGCGCTGCCAGTGCGGCGACTTCGCGAACGCGGCGAACACGTCGCGGGCGAACCGTTCCCCGGCGTGGATGTCACCGAAAGGGTGGTTGTCGGTGCGGGTCGCGCCGAGGAATCCCGGGTCGATGAACGTGACGTTGGGCAGCGTGCCCTTCTCGCACGCGTCGAAGTACTGCTCGACCTTGCGGGTGACGCCCTTGAGCCGGTCACCCCACAGGAACGTGACCGGCAGGTCGCTGTAGTAGTAGGCCGCGTCGACCTGCGCCTTGGCGAGGCGGTCCCAGATCGTGGTCCAGGCGAACCCGCCGTCGGAGGGGAGCGCGTTGTCCTTCTGTCCGCCCGATTGTGCCGAGTGCAGGTACATGCGGTTGGGGAACGTGGAGGACAACAGCGACGCGTGGCTGTGGTCGCACACGCCGAACCGTTTGGCGAGTCGGGAGGTGAAGGGAAGATCCGCGCCCTGGTAGTAGCCGAGCGCGAAGTCGTCGTTGCCACTGTCGGGCGCGAGGAAGCCGTGGTCGCGTTCGGCGCGTCCGTCGGTCCACGAGTGCCCGGGGTCGGGGTGGCCGCAACCCCGGAACGGGTTGGTCTCGTCGGCCGCACCGGGCAGGTGCATGGTGGCCACGGCGCCGTCGCTCCCGGCGAAACGCTGGCGTTGCCGACCGTCGACGCGGAAGCCCGACCCGTGGCGCCGACGCCCCGCCTCGAGGTAGGCCTCGTCGTCGGCCAGCCACCCCAGCCAGTGGTCGAACGAGCGGTTCTCCTGCATCAGCACCACGATGTGATCGATCGGCGACGACGACGCCGGAAGGTCGAGCGCTGCCGTCGGCGTGGTGGTGGCGCTGCGCAACGCGGTCGTTGCGGCTCCGCCCTTGGGTGACGAACTGCTGCACGCCCCGAGCAGCGCGCTCCCACCCAGCAGGACCCCGCCGGTCGCTCCGAGCCCTTCGAGGAAGCGGCGGCGACTCATCGAAGGGCGGCGTGGTTCGTCCATCATCGCCGGACCGTAGCGCGTGGGCCGGCCGGTGGCCCGCGACCGCCGTGGGCGACGACGACGTCGCCGGGATCGTGGGAGACTCCGCGCGTGGCGCACGTCTTCATCGACGATCCCGACGACGCGCGCATCGTCGCATTCACGGGGATGCGCGATCACGACCTACGACTGCGGCGGGAGTCGCCCGGCGGCGATCTCGACGGGATCTTCCTCGCAGAAGGCGACATTGTCGTGGAACGAGCGCTTTCGGCGGGGTACCGCATCTGCGCGGCGCTCGTCGACGCCACCCGCACGAAGCCGCTGCCGACGTCGGTTCCTGCCGACACGCCGGTGTTCGCCGCCGGGCCCGAGGTGGTGCGGCGGATCACCGGCATGGCGGTGCACCGCGGCATGTTGGCGGTCTTCGAGCGGCGAGCGGTGCCGCCGCCCGCGCAGGTGCTGGCCGATGCGACCCGGGTGGTGGTGCTCGAGCGGGTGGTGAACCCGACGAATCTGGGGATCATCGCCCGCTCCGCCCGCGGGCTGGGTGCCGACGCGCTCCTGTTGGACCCGACCGGGGTCGACCCGCTCTACCGGCGGGCGTCGCGCGTGTCGATGGGAGAGGTCTTCGGTCTGCCCTACGCGCGTCTGCCTGCCTTTCCCGAAGGGCTCGATGTGGTCGTCGACCGCGGCTTCACGCTCATCGCGTTGACCCCGGAGCCGTCGGCGATGTCGATCGACGACGTGGCGTTCGCCCCGGCCGACAAGGTCGCGCTCGTGCTCGGGTCCGAAGGTCCGGGACTCGCGCCCGCGACGATGGACCGGATCGGTCGAAGGGTGCGGATCCCACTGCACGGCGGGGTCGATTCGCTCAACGTGGCCGCCGCGGCCGCGATCGCGTGTTACGTGCTGGG
>JBDZVK010000252.1:0-4070 GCA_040255725.1 Actinomycetota bacterium | reverse complement strand
GACGCGTTCACCGACAATGGCCCCGACCTCGCCGAGGCCGGGATCGTCGGGGTCGGCCACCGGGTCGTGATGGGCGGCCCCGACTTCTCCGAGCCTGTGGTCATCACCGACGAGGTGCTCGCTGCAGTCGACGCCCTCGCCCCACTTGCGCCGCTGCACAATCCGGCGAACGCCGCGGCGATCCGGATCGCACGGAAGCTGCTGGGTGACGTACCCCACGTGGCCGTGTTCGACACCGCGTTCTTCCACGACCTGCCCCCCGCCGCCGCGCACTATGCGATCTCGCCGGAGTTCGCCGCGAGCCACGCGATCCGTCGCTACGGGTTCCACGGCATCAGCCACGAGTACGTGTCACAGACCGTGACCCGCCACCTGGCCGGCGACGACACCGACACGGCCCACGGGCTGCGCCAGATCGTGCTGCACCTGGGCAACGGCGCATCTGCCTCGGCGGTGGTCGGCGGACGGCCCGTGGAGACCTCGATGGGCCTGACCCCCCTCGAAGGGCTCGTGATGGGCACCCGCAGCGGCGACATCGACCCGGCGGTGTCGTTCTATCTGCAGCGCCAGCTCGGCATGACCATCGACGAGGTCGACCACCTGCTCAACTACGACTCAGGCCTGCGTGGCATGACCGGCACCAACGACGTGCGCGACATCCAGGCCCGGATCATCGACGGCGATGAAGCCGCCCGAGCGGCGATGGACATCTACGTTCACCGACTCGTCAAATACGTCGGCGGCTACGCGGCGGTCATGGGCGGGCTGGATGCACTGTGTTTCACCGCCGGTGTGGGCGAGAACGACGCTGCGCTCCGCGCCGAGGTGGCCGCGCCCCTCGACTTCCTCGGCGTGGCTGTCGACGGGGTCCGCAACACCGAGCCCGCGGGCACGATCCGGGTGATCTCCCCTGACGGCTCGCCGGTCACCGTGCTGGTCGTCCCCACCCAGGAGGAACTCTCGATCGCCCGCCAGGTCGTGGACCTGCTCACCTGAGCGCCACCCGATCGACCGTGACCAGCGAACGTCGAAGCCGGAGTCGGGCGTTCTCGACCGCGAGAATCTCGCCGTAGGCTGCCCGGTCATGTCAAAACCCGAGGTCACCATCCCTGCTGAGCCCGCACCGACCGAATTGGTCGTCGAAGATCTCGTCGTCGGCGACGGTGACGAAGCCGCGGCGGGCCACCACGTCGAGGTGCACTACGTGGGGGTGTCGTGGTCGACCGGGCAACAGTTCGACGCGTCCTGGGACCGCAACGACACGTTCGGTTTCCACCTCGGAGGGGGCCAGGTGATCTCCGGCTGGGACGAAGGCGTGCAGGGCATGAAGGTCGGTGGTCGTCGCCGCCTGACGATCCCGCCGCACCTGGGCTACGGCGCCCAGGGCGCCAGCGGGGTGATCGCCCCGAACGAGACCCTCGTGTTCGTCGTCGACCTCCTCGGAGTCGGCTGACCGCCCTTCGGGTCGCCGACCCCCACGGCGTGAACCGTGCGGTCGAACGTGTGGGATGCCCGGGGGGGCGACGGTCCGGGGCGCCCCGGCCCCCCGTGTCCGGATGCTCAGGCGAAGTGCATACCCGCCGTGAGCAACGCGGCGAACCCGATCATCGCGGTGACCATGCTCCAGGTCTGCTTGCTGAACGCCTCGTGCATCTCGACCCGGAGTTCGTCGACCTTGCGCTCGACACGGGTGACCCGCTCGTCGAGAGTGGTGACCTTGGCGTCGAGAGTGGTGACCTTGGCGTCGAGTGCGGTGACCCTGGCGTCCAGAACCGCGACCTTCGCGTCCAGTGTCGCCAATTCGGTCTTCGTCGCGAAGTTCTCGAGATCCTTCTTCGTCGCGAATCGCTCCAGATCCTTCTTCGTCGCGAAGTTCTCGAGATCCTTCTTCGTCGCGAATCGCTCCAGATCCTTCTTCGTCGCGAATCGCTCCAGGTCGGCCTTGGTCGCGAAGCGTTCCAAGTCCTTCTTGGTCGCGAATCGCTCCAGGTCGGTCTTGGTCGCAAGATCGCTCCATCCGACGTCGAAGACTCCGGACATGAGGATCTCGGCGGATTCGGCGCTCGTCGCGGCCATGAACTCATTGTAGAACCGGCTTCGTTGCGCTTCACTCAGTTTCGGCATGGTGGTGTCCTTGTCGGCTCCGTCCCGGGGCCACCTCACGGCGATGAGCGGATGCCGTGCGGGTGTGGTGGCCGAGACGGGGGATTCGGCGGGCAACGAACGCTGCGAGAAGGCGCACAGGGTGCGACGTCATGGAGTATCGCGCTGCCGTGTGACACCCTCACGACGTCGAGCCACATCGGGCGACCGATGAGTGTGCGTGCTGATCGACGTCGATCCCGTGAAGCGACCTTCCCCAACCCAGGTGTCCGACCATGAACTCATCCCCCTACTTCCCCGACGAGCCCTTCGACGGCGTGACGCTCTTGGAGGCGCCCGAGTTGCACCTCGCCGCGGTCCAGATCCAGGACCACCCACTCGCCGAGATGCCCCGATTGATGGACGGCGTCTTCCCCGAGATCTTCGCCGCGCTCGAAGGCGTCGGTGCCGTCGTGTGCGGTCCGGCGCTGGCGCTGCACAGCCGCATCCCGACCGAAACGGCGGATCTCGCAGTCGGAGTGCCCGTCACCGCGCCGCTCGCCTCGGCGTTCGACCTCGAGTCGGGCTACCGGGTCGAAGCCGTGCCGTGCCCCGCCGGGCCGGTCGCAGCGACCAGCCACCTCGGTTCCTATGACGGGCTCGGCGAGGCCTGGGGGGCGTTCATGGGTGCCGTCGCCGCCGCCGGGCACACCCCGACCACGACGTTCGTCGAGGCCTACGTGTCGAATCCCGCCGAGGCGACCGACATGTCGAAGCTGCGGACCGATCTGGTGGTGTTCCTCGCCTGAGGACGTCGCCGGGCTTCCCGATCCACGGGTACCGGTCCGACGACGAAGCCGAAGAGAACACGGCGATCACCACCCTCGCCGAAGCCGCCGCTATTCGCCGACGAGAACTTCGTGCGCGGGGTGCAGGTGGCCGACGACGACGGCAACGTCACCTTCGACACCATCTTTCCCGGTTGCGATTCGGGGCGGTGGCCGCACATCCATTTTGAGGTGACCGTCCGGATCGGGCCGGTGCCCCGCACCCGACTTTGCACGGTTGACACCCCGATGGCCCCGAAAACCGTGCAAAGACGTGGTTGGGTCTCGCCGTCGGGCCGGCCGTCGTCATGGGCCGGGACCCGGCGACGCTGCGCTGTCCCAGAGGGTGTCTACGGTGGTCCCATGCCTCTGCCCGGACCACTCGCGCTCGGACGTGGCGTCGTGGTGCTCGAAGGTGGCGCCGTTCCCGAGCCGTGGGAGGCCGCTCCGGTCGTCACGGTCGACGAGGCGGTGTTGGGCGACCCGCGCGCGGTGGTCGACCGGCTGCACCGTCGGTGGGCGACCCGGGAGCCCTACGTGATCGCGCTCGACGTCGACCCGGCGCGGTTTCGTGCGCCCGAGTCGATCGGCGACGAGGTGTGGCGACTCACGCCCGGCACCGAGCCGTACTTCGACCGGCTCCACTTTCTCGTCTGGGCCAACACCTACGACGCCCGCGCCGATGGCGACCCGATCTGGTGGTGGGGCCGCAAGGCCGCCCGCCTGGGCGCGACCGAGACCCCGGAGGGGCCGGCCGACCTCACCCTGGAAGACGGCACGCCCGCATGGGTGGACGGTGGACCCCGGGGTCCGTTGCCGACCGCGCTGCCCGACGGCCACGTGGTGATCGCCAGCGAATCGGTCGACGCCGGCCGGCTCGACCCCGACCTGATCCCAGGGCCGCCCGACGCCGAGTTGGCCCCCGACCAGCTCGCCGCGGTCACCCACGACCGTGGCCCGGTACGGGTGATCGCACCGGCCGGTTCGGGTAAGACCCGGGTGCTCACCGAACGCCTGCGCCACCTGGTGGTCGACCGGGGCTGGGGGCCCGACGCCGTGCTCGCCGTCGCCTACAACAAACAGGCCCAGCTCGAACTCGAGGTCCGCACCGCCGCGTTCTCGCCACGCGTGCGCACGCTGAACTCACTCGGGTTGTGGGTG
>JBDZVK010000251.1:0-4093 GCA_040255725.1 Actinomycetota bacterium | reverse complement strand
GAGGCGTCCGGGACCGTCGACGACCCGCAGGCTTGTGCCCCCGAGATGCCGAGCCCGACCAAGCCCGGTGGCAACGGCCCGACCAAGCCTCTCGTGAAGTCCAATACCACCCCAGCGGCCACACCGGTTGCCGGCAAGCCCAACTACACGGGCTGACGGGTACCGCCCGGGCCGGGGATGACCCCGTGACGGCCAGGGATGTCGATGCGTATGTCGAGTGGGAAGTGAGAACCGTCAGACCCGGTTCTCACTTCCCTCGTCGGCTCCGGCACCGAACCGGGTGCGGGTCGCACCGCGTTCGTCGGCGACGGTCGTCGGTCGATGGTGATGCGCCAGCGCCCAGCACCTGCTAGCTACACCGTTGCCCGGACTCCAGTCGACGGCGACCAGCGAGCGTTCGACCCGACGGTTCACGCATCGTCGGTCTGTGGTGTCGCCAGATCGGCCACTTCGTCACGCCCCCACCCAAGCGAAATCTGGAGCGAAAAGGCTGCGATACGACCTTTTCGCTCCGAATTTCGGGGCGCGATCGCATCGAGGAGTCCCGGTAGGCTGCCTGCGATCATGTCCCTGATCGAAGACGTCCGGACCGCCATTCACAAGGACCCCGCTCTTCATGGCACCCACGTGTGGGAGGTCGCCTTCTATCCAGGACTCTGGGCCATCTGGCTGCATCGACTCGCCCATCGCGTGTGGCGTGCCGGCGTGCCGCTCGTGCCCCGGTTGATCTCCGAGTGCTCCCGCATCGTCACCGGTATCGAGATCCATCCGGGCGCCACGATCGGCCGACGCGTGTTCATCGACCACGGGGACGGCATCGTGATCGGCGAGACGACCGAGGTGGGTGACGACTGCGTGCTCTACCACGCGGTGACCCTGGGTGCCCGCGGCTGGTGGGTCGATGCCAAGGGCGCCAAGCGCCACCCGACCATCGGACGGGACGTCACCCTGGCCACGGGGTCGACGGTACTGGGTGCGGTGACGGTGGGAGACGGCGCCCGGATCGGACCGAACGCCGTGGTCCTCGACGACGTGCCCGCGGGCTGCGTGGTCGTGGCCCCACCGAGCCGCTGCGTGAAGATGGGTGGCCGCGCGAACGCCCACGCCGCCGAATCCGACGACATCCCCGCCTGGTTGACCACCACCTATGACATGGGAGGCCTCTGATGCCCGTTCATGCCGACGTCACCGAGCTCATCGGCCACACCCCGCTCGTCGAACTCGCCCGTGTCGGGCGTGACGTCGGCGCGCGGGTCCTCGCCAAGCTCGAGGGCGAGAACCCCGCCGGCAGCGTGAAGGACCGGATCGCGATCGCGATGATCCGGGCGGCCGAACGAGACGGTCGCCTCTCCCCCGGTGGCACCATCGTCGAACCGACCAGCGGCAACACCGGCATCGGCCTCGCCATGGTCGCCGCCGCGAAGGGCTACCGGGCAGTGCTCGTGATGCCCGATTCCATGAGCACCGAGCGACGCCGGATCCTCACCGCGTACGGCGCCGAACTCCACCTGACCCCGAAGGCCGAGGGCATGAAGGGGGCGATCGCCACCGCCGAGGCACTGGCCGCCGACAACGGCTGGTTCATGCCCCAGCAGTTCGCGAACCCGGCAAACCCCGAGGTTCACCAGGCGACCACCGCCGAGGAGATCTGGGCCGACACCGATGGCCGGGTCGACGTGTTCGTCAGCGGCATCGGCACCGGAGGCACGATCACCGGCGTGGCCCGACGGCTGGCCGAACTCGGAGCCGACGTGCACATGGTGGCGGTCGAGCCGTCCCTGTCTGCGGTGCTCTCGGGCGGGGAACCGGCGCCGCACCCGATCCAGGGCATCGGCGCCGGCTTCGTCCCGGAGATCCTCGACGTCGACTGCATCGACGAGGTGGTGACCGTGGACGCCTCCGATGCCGCGGACACCGCCCGCCGCCTGGCCCGTGAGGAGGGCCTGCTGTGCGGCATCTCGAGCGGTGCCGCGGTGTGGGCGGCGCTCGAGATCGGCGCTCGACCCGCCTATGCGGGCAAGAACGTCGTCGTGGTGTTGCCCGACAATGGCGAACGGTACCTCAGCACCGGCCTGTTCGACTGACCGACCTCGAGTCTCGACGCGCGCGCGACGGAAGCCCGGCCCGTTGAGCTACAATGAAGCACATGGACGAAGTCGGAATCAGAGCGCTGAAGCAGAATGCCTCTGAGGTGGTGGCCGCAGCGGCGGCCGGACGGCCGATCACCGTCACCAGCCGGGGAAGACCGGTCGCGGCGCTCGTACCGCTTGCCGAAGACCGCCTCTCGACGCTGATCACCTCGGGGCTCGCCCGTCCGGCCACGGCCGATCTCGCGGATCTCGGACCGCCCGACCCGGCCGATGCCGGGGCCCAGTCACTGACGGCAGCGGTCCTGGCCGAACGCAGTGCCGACCGCTACTGATCCGCCGCACGGACACGATGGCCTGGTATTTCGACACGTCTGCGGCGGCCAAACTCGTCGTTGCCGAAACCGAAACGCCGGCCCTGCTCGCCTGGATCGACCACACGAGTGAGCCAGTGATCTCCTGCGACCTGTTGCGCACCGAACTGCTGCGCGCGGTTCGTCGGGTCGCTCCCGACCGTACGACGAGGGCACGGGCCGTCCTCGACTCGGTCACGCTGCTCACGTTGGCGACCAGCATGTTCGAACGAGCTGCGTTTCTCGATCCGGTCGGGCTCCGAAGTCTCGATGCGCTCCATCTCGCTGCCGCGCTCGATCTCGGAGACGACCTCGACGGCATCGTCACCTACGACGCCCGACTGCGTGAGGCCGCGTCGGCGCTCGGCATCACCGTCGTCGCCCCGGCATAGGGGACGTCGTCGCCAGTCAGGCGCCGAGGGGGCCCAGTAGCTCGTCGGCGGCGGTGTAGGGGTCGGTCTCACCTGACTGGACCTGCTCGATCAGCCCCTGGGAACCGTCCGCGCCTGTCAGCTCGGCCGCCCGTTGTCGCAACCGTTCGGTGACCACACTCTCCAACTCGTCACGCAGGCGGCGGCTACGACGGATCTCCAGCTCACCCGTGGCTCTCAAGTGCTTCTGGTGTTCACCGATCGCGTCCCACAGCTCTGCCGCGCCCTGCCCCTCGGTGGCAACCGCTTCGACGATCGGCGGCGTCCAACCCCGCGCATCGCCCATCTGGAGCATCGCCTTGAGGTCGTGGCGGGTCTGGCGCACCCCGTCCCGGTCGGCCTTGTTGATCACGAAGACGTCAGCGATCTCCATCAGCCCGGCCTTGTTCGCCTGCACCGCATCCCCCCAGCCAGGGTTCACGACCACCACGGTCGTGTCGGCCTGGGAAACGATCTCGACCTCGACCTGGCCCACCCCCACGGTCTCGATGATCACCCAGGCGAACCCGGCGGCGTCGAGCACCCGGACCGCCTCGGGCACCGCCAGGGTCAGCCCGCCCAGGTGCCCGCGGGTCGCCATCGAGCGGATGAACACCTCGGTGTCGAGCGCGTGCTCGGCCATGCGCACCCGGTCGCCCAGGATCGCCCCTCCCGAGAACGGCGACGACGGATCCACCGCCAGCACCGCCGGGCGCTCCCCCACGCTCCGGGCGTGGGCGACCAGGGCGCTGGTGAGGGTGGACTTGCCCGCTCCCGGCGCCCCGGTGACACCCACCGTGGTCGCCTGACCGGTTCGGGGGAAGACCAGACGGCCGATCTCCCGGGCTTCGGCGTCACCCCGTTCCACCAGCGACAGAACCCGTGCGAGCGCACGACGGTCACCGTCGAGCACCGCGTCGACCAGCGCGGCCGGTTCGGTCGGAAGACGTTGCATGGCCATCTGGCAACCGATGATGCCCGAGCCGTCAGCCCGTCGACGAACTGGCGCCCGCATCGGGCGACACGCCGGGTGTCGCGACCCGGGAAGGATCGACATGACCTGGTGACGTCCGACGACCACGGACCAGCGTGCCACCGACCAGCACAGCGGCCATCCCGCCACAGGCTCCGAAGAGCACGCCGGTGGGGACGTGCCAGAGCGCCAACGCCGAACCGAGCAGGAGCACACACAGCGTCGAGCGCACCGCTCCTGACGGCAGGCGCACCGTCGCCTTCGCGCCCA